>NZ_CAUPYC010000017.1:0-62324 GCF_963515335.1 uncultured Paenibacillus sp.
TACTTATACAGGCCGGGTAAATAAAGAAACGGGAGAAAAGATCCGTTACACCTGCTACAGATGTCCAAACCTCTTCCCAAAGAAGTATGGTGAAGGAGTTGAGAAGTGCCCAACTCAAACGTTGCGCGCCGATATGTTGGATCATTACGTCTGGCAGCTCATTTTGGAGACATTGTCTAATCCCGATGATTATATGGAGCGGCTGCAAAGCAAATCGAATGAGATTAACCTGGAACTTCAATCCGCCGCGGACCACATCAAACGTCAGCTGGAGCAGAAGGAGAAGGAAAAGGAAAAAATCAAAATCATGTTCAAGCGGGAGGTCATTGATGAGCAGGAGATGCTTACCGAAATGCAAAAGATTAATGCCGGACTAAAGTCGTTGGAGCAAGAGCTTGCCGGGTACGAAAAGCAGTTGTCAGAACAAGCGGAGAAGGAAATATCGGCCAATCGGATTGCCGAGGTCTCCAAGGCTGTCCGAAACTTTATCGAGAGCGCCGGCGACGAGCTTACCCTTGAGGAGAAGCGACATATCCTGGAGACCCTGGTTGATGAAGTTATTATTCGCTACGACGGGAACGAAGTACAGATTACTGCAGTCGGAGCACTAGATGAGTTAAAACGCCAACAATTTATTCAGCATGAGGATGACATCGGTTCGTGTTCACAACCTCAAGAAGTTCGACAATACCGGCGAGGATTTGGAGGATTTGATCAGCATCGGCACGATCGGGTTGATCAAGGCGATCGAGAGCTTTCAGGTGGGAAAAGGAACGAAGCTCGCGACGTTCGCGGCTCGGTGCATCGAGAACGAGATTCTGATGCATCTGCGCTCCTTGAAGAAAACGCGAAAGGACGTCTCGCTTCACGACCCGATCGGAACGGACAAGGAAGGGAATGAAATTACGTTGATCGACATCCTCGGGACGGAGAACGACGATGTCGTGGATAAGGTGCAGCTGAAGATCGAGAAGTCGAAGATCTACAGGAATCTGGATATTTTGGACGACCGGGAGCGGGAAGTCGTCGTCGGCCGGTTCGGGTTGGAGACGGGCGGGGAGGAACGGACGCAGCGGGAGATCGCAAAGGAGCTGGGGATCTCGCGGAGCTATGTGTCTCGCATAGAGAAGAGGGCGCTGATGAAGCTGTATCATGAGTTTTATAAAGTGAAGAAGTGAAATTGAGAAAGCTGATTTCGGTTTAGACCGGGTCAGTTTTTTTATTTTTATGCGCAGGATATGACTTTTTAGCATTCTCGCCGGCTTGCCAGACAAGCCGGAAGCGATGCGCTTCCCGGCACTCTCATGCTTGTAACAGTTCCCGCAAGTACCCGATCGACCGCTTCGTATCCTCGGTCATAGAGCGCTTCGGATTCATGCTGTCCGGATGCCACAGCTCCAGCGACAGCCAGCCCGTCGTATCCGGCCTCCATGGCGGTCTTGACGATGGCGGCGATATCGAGATCGCCTTCAAGCAAATCCTACATACGTTGCCGATACGGCAAGACCATGCGCGCGGGCTTGACCCAGACGCTCCGGCTGGGCGTTGATCTCGACCGCGTCGAGACCGGATTCGGCGCACGCCCGGAAAATGCCGTTCCAGTCGAGCTCCCGGCCGTCTCTGCGCCACCGCTCCATCCATCCGTAAACACCCGTGGAAAATCCTTTGACGCTCAATGCCCTCCGCCCCCTTCGCGGTTCATCGCCAGGATTTGCTTCACGCCGGTCCGCTCGCATTCGTACAGGGCTGAGATGCAGCGGAAAATATCGACCGCGTACCGGCCGGTGTTCGCCTGCGAATTCAGCCCGCGCACCTTGCGGTGGAAATGGACGATCGGATTGTCCATGATCGTGAATGGCCCGCGCGGGCCGGTCTCGACCTGCTCCTCGTCGATTGTGCCGTCCTTATCGAGCCGCAGGAACACCGGCTGCCGGGAATCAAACGGCATCCAGCGCAGCGCGCCCCGTGTGCCTTCGATTTCCGCCCGTACATATTCTTCGCCGTGCGCGCAGGAAGCCCGCTCGTAGTGGACGTGGATCGGTCGGTGGCCGCCGTGGAACGTCATGAACGCGCCGACATGTGTTTCGACGTCGAACGGGACGTCGGTCGGATCGGCAGCGGTTGTCGGCTTGGCCGTCCAGGCACCGGCGACCTCAATGGAGGACGGCTGCAAAATATCGTTCAGCGTCGCGAAATCGTACGGACCCCAATCCATGAGCACGCCGCCGCCGCTCTTGCCGGAATCCAGAAACCAGCGGCTTCCCGGCTGATATTCGATGCCCGAGCGGCTGCGCTCCCATTTGTTGACGAAGGTGACGTGATAGATGTCGCCCAGCGCGCCCGATGCGATGAGCCGTTTCACCGCTTCCATGTGCGGCATCCCTTTGAAGCGGACACTGCAGCAGCCGAGCAGCCGTCCGTGGCGTTCCGCCGTCCGCAGCATCTCCTCGGCTTCGACGGGATTCATCGCAAGCGGCTTCTCGCACAGCACATGCCGGCCGGATTGGAGGGCGAGCTTGGTCGGCCCAAGATGAAGGCTGGGCGGCGTAGCTACGATGACAATGTCGTCGTCCAGAGGCGTCTCCGCGTTCAGCATCTCGGCCGCATCCTTGTAGGTCGGAACGCCGGGGAATTGACTTTGGAAATCCGCGAGCGCGGCAGGGTTCGGGTCGGCGGCTCTCAAGTCGACAGGCTCCGGAAGCTTGGCGGCGGCAAGCGCATGCGTCCTTGCGATAACGCCGGCGCCGATCAAATAGATTCTCATTCGGGTTCCACCTCTCTGCACCTTGTAATACGCTTACACTACCACATGACATGGCCGGAATTCTCCGCCCGGAACGGTTCAAACTTGTCATTTTGTCCGCGGATGGAGGCAGGCTATAATGGGGTGGAGGTGAATGACGGATGTATGTGGACCAGCTGCGATTAAGGCGCTCGTTTGCCTTTGTCCGGGTGTGGGGTTCGGAGGAGGACCATGACCTGCATGTGCATGACCTTTTGGAAATCGGCGTGCTGCTGAACGAAAAATTGATCTATCGGTTCGGAGACCGTATTTATCGGGGGCAGCCCGGGGATGTCTTTCTTTGCCGACCCTTCGAGCCGCATTGGAGCTATGCCATGCCGGGGCGGCCGTTCGAGAGCATTCTCGTCTTGTTTACGCCCGCCGCCGTGCGGTCGATGCCGGACGGAAATCGGCTGCTGCTTCCTTTCTACGGTGATGAAGGGCTCGAGCCGCTCATTCCGGGGAGCACGCCGCAAGCCCGCGCGATCCGCAAAGCACCGGCTCGTCGCCGCATGATTTCGTCAACCGCCTGCGAGTGCAGGATGTGATGGATCAACTCCGTACCGGCGATCTGCCGGTCATCGAGATCGCGGAATCCGCCGGGTTCCAGTCGCTGAGCGCCTGCAACAAGCAATTCAAGCGCTATACCGGCGTCTCTCCACGCGAATACCGAAGGAAGATGCGGACACCTGCTGCGCGATGAACCTGTCGTTATGACACTGATCTGAGAAGGCAACAAGCTTTGTATTCGTAAGGAAAGCATGCTATCGTAAGGAACAGGAGGCAGCATTTTGTTTCTCTCGTACAGAAGCACGGCCTTTGATTCCGTACAATATTAACGGAGGTGGATTATGAAAGCGCTTTTTATCGGAGGGACGGGTACGATCAGTTCTGCAATCACAAGGCAGTTGTTAGAAAAAGGATGTGAGCTATATCTTCTGAATAGGGGCACGAGAAATGAGACTTTGCCGTCCGGGGTAAACATTATCCAAGCGGATATTAATGACGAAGACCGGGTATCCAAGCTTATTGAAAACTTGCAGTTTGATGTCGTTGCTGATTTTATAGCATTTGAACCAGCTCAATTGGAGAGAGATTATCGCTTATTCAAGGGTAAAACGAATCAATTTATATTTATCAGCTCTGCTTCTGCGTACCAAACGCCTCTGTCCGATTACAGAATTACAGAGGGCACTCCTTTATCAAATCCATATTGGGAGTATTCCCGAAACAAGATTGCCTGTGAAGATTATTTGATGAAGCAGTATCGTGAGGACGGCTTTCCGATTACGATCGTAAGACCGAGCCATACCTATGATGAGCGTTCCATTCCGCTTGGCGTGCATGGAAGCAAGGGAACCTGGCAGGTTGCCAAGCGGATGCTGGAGAACAAACCGGTGATCATTCATGGAGACGGCACTTCCCTGTGGACAATGACGCACAATAGTGATTTTGCTAAAGGCTTCATCGGTTTAATGGGCAATATTCATGCGATCGGTGAGTCTGTCCATATCACTTCAGATGAGACGGTTACCTGGAATCAAATCTACGAAGCAATTGCTGCCGCCCTTGGCGTGAAACTCCATGCGGTCCATGTTTCATCGGAATTTTTGGCTGCATGCAGCCAAGAGGATTACAGGGGCGGATTGTTGGGAGACAAGGCTAATTCCGTCGTTTTCGATAATTCGAAGCTGAAAAGGCTTGTCCCGGAATTCGTTGCAACTACTCGGTTTGACCAGGGCATCAGGCAAACGGTTGAATACATTTTAGCCCATCCTGAACATCAGCCGGAGGATAAGGAATTTGATGTCTGGTGCGATAAAGTTGTCGATGCATTAAATGCTGCCGTAGTGAAAATAACGGTATAGGGCCTTCATGGTTCTGTTGGAAATAATGATAAAAGCAAGCTGGTTCCGGTTTTTTCAAACCGGAGCCAGCTTGCTTTTTCGTAAGAAGGACTCCCTTGGGGCGACTTCTTTTTTTACCGGTTTCTTTCTTCGGTCGATAGCTGGAACGTTACGCCGAACTTGTCCTTCACCATGCCGTAAGCAGGGCTCCAAAATGTCTCTTGCAACGGCATCTTAACTTCGCCGCCTTGTTTAAGGGCTTCGTAAAAGACATTCGTTTGTTCAGCGTTGTCTGTAATAACGGTAATGTTCACATTGTCGCCTGCCTGATAAGGTGTGCCGGGAAACGTATCGGAGATCATAAGATCCGTATCGCCAACCTTCAGCAAGGCATGCATCACCCGATTCTTGGCTTCCGCCGGCAACGGATGCCCGGAGTCTTCCGGCAGCTCTCCGAAGGTCTGGATGCTGACCAACTGGGCGTCCAATGCTTGTTGATAAAAGCTGACCGCTTCCTTCGCATTTCCGTCAAACACCAAATAGGGGCTCAATCTTACGCTCATTACACTTCCTCCTCGTCCATGCGGCTACCGATGTAAATACGGTGCGGCTTATTGGTTTCCTTTTCCACTATACCACACTCTTCTTCCGAGCATACCTCTGAAATCAATAGAGATAATAAAATATGTTTAACACAGTCGATCCGTTCGAGAGGCCAACGATTCAAATCGTACGGATTTTTCCTGATCGGGTACTGTCTTCAGCATAATTTGACCGGTTGTTCGAGAATGATGAAACTAGTATATAAGGTTCATCGTAAATAGTTACGAGAATAGCCATTTGAATTTTGACCGATCGTTCGATAAAATCGGTACATAATGAAGTGGTTTGAAAAGTGGGGGGAATGACATTGCGGAGCATCATCGGTTTTTCGTTAAAAAACAAGTTTGCGTTATGGATGATCACGCTGATCGCTGTAGTCGCCGGGCTCTATTCGGGCCTCAGCATGAAGCAGGAGAGCCTGCCGAATCTGTCGTTCCCGTTCTTAAACGTCACGACGGTATACCCGGGGGCGTCTCCGGACGGTGTGGTCAAGCAGGTGACGGAACCGCTGGAACAACGGCTTACAAGTTTATCGTCCATCAAGAACGTCACGTCCTCTTCGATGGAGAACGTGTCGAACATCATGATCGAATTCGATTTCGGGCAGGACATGGACAAGGCGGTTGCCGAGATTCGCGAGGCGGTTGCGAACGTCAAGCTTCCGGAAGGCGCGCAGGCCCCGGATATCTCCAGGTTCTCGTTCAATTCATTCCCGGTTATCTCTTTGAGCGTCAGCGACAGCAATAATCAGGGGCTTGAGGAGCTGACGCGAATCGTAACGGACGACATTGCGCCGGCTCTTCAAGGCATCGACGGCGTGGCTTCCGTTCAGATTGCCGGACAATACGTGCAGGAAGTGCGGCTTGCGTTCGACGACGCCAAGATGGCGGAGCTCGGGCTGAACCGGGATTCGGTCAAAGGGATCGTGCAGGGATCGGCCGTGAAGGTGCCGCTCGGCCTGTTCGAGATTGACCGGTCGGAGAAAGCGGTGGTCGTGGACGGCCGGGTTACGACGCTGGATGATTTGGAAAATGTGGAAATACCGGTCATTCCGAATGCAGGCGGCACAGTGGGGACAGGCATGCCGGGAACCGGCAGCACCGGCGTACCGAATGGGGAAGCCGGCGGCAGCGGGGCTGTCTCTGCAGGTGGATCCGGCGAGGCACCGTCGACGGTATCGGCCGGCAATCCCGCCGCGGCGGCCGGCATTCCGACCGTTAAGCTTAGCGATATCGCAACGATCAAACTGGCAGGCCAGGCCGAATCGATCTCACGCACGAACGGCCGGCAATCGATCGGCATCCAGATCGTGAAGGCGAATGACGCCAATACGGTCGACGTCGTCAATGCGGTTAAGGGCGAGATCGGCACTTTCGAGAAGAAGTACGATGGGCTGAAGCTGGATGTGATGCTGGATCAAGGAAAGCCGATCGAGAAGTCGGTCCAAACGATGCTCGAAAAAGCATGGTTCGGCGCGCTGTTCGCCGTGATCGTCATCCTGCTGTTCCTGCGGAATGTCCGGACGACGATGATCTCCATCGTTTCGATTCCGCTGTCGCTCATTATCGCGGTGCTGCTGCTGAGGGAGTTCAATATCACCCTGAACATCATGACGCTCGGGGCCATGACGGTCGCGATCGGCCGGGTCGTCGACGACTCCATCGTCGTCATCGAGAACATTTACCGGCGTATGTCGCTCAAGGGCGAGAAACTGAAAGGCAAAGAACTGTTCGTCGAAGCAACCCGTGAAATGTTCATGCCGATCATGTCCTCGACCGTCGTCACCGTTGCGGTGTTCCTGCCGCTCGGACTCGTGACGGGAATGGTCGGCCAACTGTTCCTCCCTTTCGCGCTGACGATTGTATTCTCGCTGTTCGCCTCGCTGCTTGTGGCGGTTACGGTCGTCCCCATGCTCGGCCATATGCTGTTCCGCAACGGCATCAAGGAAAGCAAGAAACACGATCACGAAGAGAAACCGGGCGCATTGGCCGGCGGGTATCGCAAAGCGCTGACCTGGACGCTGAATCACAAAGCGGTCACCTTCGGGCTGGCGGTCATTCTTCTCCTCGGAAGCTTCGCGCTTGTGCCGCTTATCGGCTCCAGCTTCCTTCCGGAGGAAGAACAGAAGTATACGATGATTACCTACACGCCGGCACCCGGCGATCGGATTGAAGACGTCGAACAGCGGGCGCTTCTGGCCGAGAAAGCGATTCTGGATGCCAAGGATCCGGAGCTGCTCAATCTGCAATATTCGGTCGGAGGCTCCAACCCGCTGCGGCCCGGCCCTTCCCAATCGGGATTGTTCTTCCTGCAATATAAGGATGAGACAGACAATTTCAACCAAAAGAAAGAAGAGCTTCTCACCAAGATGCGAGAGGCCGTTCCCCAAGGGGAATGGGCCGAGCTGGACATGGGAGCCGGCGGCATCGGCGGCAGCAGGTTCAGCTTGAGCGTATACGGTGAAAGCCTTGAAGATATTAAACCGGTCGTCGACGAGATCGCGGGCATGATGAGCAGCGACGATTCGTTCGAGAAAGTCGATACGAGTCTGTCCAAGGCGTACGGTCAGTTTACGATCGCGGCGGACCAGGCGAAGCTCAGCCGATACGGACTTACCGCCGGCCAAATCGCGATGAAGCTAAGTCCGGTGCGTACGCGGCCGGTGCTCACGCAGGTGAAGGTCGAGGATAAAACGTACGATGTGTATGTGGAAGTGAACAAGGCTGAATACAAAACGGTTGAAGACATCAAAAACGAGACGATCGCTTCTCCGGCCGGCATTCAGGTAAAGATCGGAGACGTGGCCGCCATTGAAGAAGGGACGTCCCCGAACAGCATTTCGCGTGAGGGAGGCCGCATGGTCGTCACCGTCAGCGGGGACATTACCGAGAAAGATGTCGCGAAAGTATCTTCCGACTTCCTGGATAGACTGGGCAAGCTTGAGAAGCCGGCTTCCGTGGAAATCAAGGCGGGCGGCGTCACCGAGCAAATCAATGACACATTCACTCAGCTCGGACTCGCCATGGCCGCTGCAATCGCGATCGTGTATCTTGTACTCGTACTGACGTTCGGAGGCGCCCTCGCTCCTTTTGCGATCATGTTCTCGCTTCCGTTCGCCGTCATCGGCGGCTTGGTTGCGCTCTGGGTGGCCGGCGAGACGCTGAGCGTCTCCGCGCTGATGGGCGCCCTGATGCTGATCGGCATCGTCGTCACGAACGCTATCGTCTTGATCGACCGCGTCATCCACATGGAAAGAGAAGGGCTGTCGACCCGCGAAGCGCTGCTCGAAGCCGCCGGCACTCGACTGCGCCCGATTCTGATGACCGCGCTGGCGACCATCGGAGCGCTGCTTCCGCTGGCGTTCGGCCTGGAAGGAGCGGGCATCATCTCCCGCGGGCTTGGAGTGACCGTGATCGGCGGGTTGATCAGCTCCACCATGTTGACGCTGATTATCGTCCCGATTGTGTACGAGACTCTGATGAAGCTGCGGCGGAAGCCTAACCGCGCAGAGGCATAAGCAAGGAGGGGCGGCTATTGCAGAAGAAAAAAAAGCAGATTTTAGAGGCGGCCGTCCGTCTCTTCGCCCGCCAAGGGTTCCACGCGACGTCCATTCAGGAAATTGTGGATGAGGTCGGCATAGCGAAAGGCTCTATCTACTTTTATTTCAAATCGAAAGACGAGCTGCTCGTCTCGATCTTCGAGTATTACGGCGAGCAATTGTACAACGCGACGGCTGAGCACCCGGGGGAGGGAGGCTTGGCGGCCAGGCAGCGGCTTTGCCTGCAGCTGGAGCGGCAGTTCCGGTTCATGAAGGAACATGCGGAATTTATCCAAATGATGATCAAGGAACCGCTGTCCGGCGTCCATCAAGAGCAGCTCAGGACATTGGCCTTCCGCTTTCGCAGCAGGTATCTGAATTGGCTGTACCGGCAAATCCAGGCCATTTATGGATCTGAAGCGAAACGCTATTGGGCGGACGGCGTCCTGCTGCTCGGCGGCATGATGCACCAGTTTATGGAGGGCATCATGATCGACCGTGAAGCAATCGATGATGTCCGGCTGTCCGGCTTTTTGGTCCGCCGGCTGGACGACGTGATGCGGGGGATGCTCGAAGCGGGTGAACCGCCGATCATGGGGCACTCCGGCATCCGCCGGATGATCGCATTTGGATTGGCGGAGCAGGAGGAAGAGCATGCGCATGCCGTATTGAACGAGCTGAAAGAGCTGGCCAAAGGCACGGATGCGGAGGAGACAATTGCGCTTATCAAGGCGGAACTGAACAAGGCAGCCCCGCATCGCGTCATCGTACGGGCGCTGCTTGCCCTCCTGGAGAAGCAGGGGGAACCGAATTGGCGGGAAACACTGCGGCGACTTGCACAGATATTGGAGAAGTCCCGGACGGATTAAGCGCCGGAAAGAGGCATGACTCCGCGTCATGAGTAGTCGGAAGCAAAATACTTCTCCAACGTTAAGCTGGCTCCGGTTGTTTCGATCGGTGGTCAGCTTGCTTTTTTCCTAAAAAGCCGCGCTATACGTTTAATGCCTCGCGAAGAACCTGCATCACTTTAGATAGATGATCGGCAACCAGCTTCCCGGCCAGTTGCTTATCTTGACGTTCGATCGCCTCATATATGATACGGTGCTCATGCAGCAAGCGGGACGAGGTTGCTTTCTCCCGGTAAAACCAAAGTTCCCGGGTTTGTCGGATCGAGTTGGTAAACCGGTCGGACAGGGACTCCATCAGTTGAATGAGGAGGGAATTTCCGGATGCGGCCGCGATCGCCATATGAAACTCAACATCGGCGCGCTCACCCTCCGACGTATCATTGCGGTCAAGTCCTTGCTCCATTACAACCAATAATTCGCGCAGCCGAAGCAAATCGCCGGAGCTGCGCCTTTCGGCGGCCAGGGAAGCGGCCCCGATTTCTAAAGTCATTCGCACTTCCAAGAGCTCGATAAGCGAATCGGCATCTTGGAATAACAGATCGGTCCCGTTTTTTGTGTCGCTCGGAAGCACCGGCTTCACGAAGATCCCTCCTCCTTGGCGCACATCAAGCCAGCCCATGGCTTTGAGTGCGCTTACGGCTTCCCGGATCGTAGAGCGCCCGACTCCGTAAGCTTCGGCCAGTTCGACGACGGATGGGAGCCTTCCGCCAGGATGCCATTCTCCTTCTTGGATTTTACGAAGAATGTCATCTGCAACCAATTCGTGGCCTTTCGGTGTATTTATTTTCATCAGGGCCTCCTGCAGTAACGGTTATCGTCCCGTTTATTTTAGTACTGTACAACAATATAAGTATAGCCTATAATATGGACAAAATCATCAGATGACCTGATCAATATAGCGGGAGAGGAACTATTCGATGCTGGATGAAGGTTTAACGCGACAGCTGCGGGTCATTGTCGGAGACAGAAATTACCGCGATGACCGGGAGGCATTGGTTGCGCATTCCTATGACGGGACCCCGATGCTCCAAAGCTTGCCTGATGGTGTGATTTATCCGGAAAACACGCGCCAGGTTTCGGAAATCATGAAAGCCCTTGCAACACATCGGGTGCCGGTCGTGTCCCGTGGCTCCGGTTCCAATCTATGCGGCGGCACGGTTCCGGCGCAAGGCGGGGTCGTGATGGTCATGCATCGCATGAATCGGATTTTGGAAGTCGATCTGGAAAATTTGACGGCCACCGTGCAGCCCGGTATCATCACGGCTGAATTTACAGCCCATATCGAATCGTTGGGACTGTTCTACCCGCCGGATCCGAGCAGCATGAGAATCTCGACGATCGGGGGTAATATCGCCGAATGCTCAGGCGGTTTGCGCGGGTTGAAATACGGCACAACCAAGGATTATGTGATTGGCTTGGAAGCGGTATTGGCCAATGGCGAAATCATTCGAACAGGCGGAAAGCTGATGAAGGACGTCGCCGGCTACGATCTGACCAAGCTCCTGGTAGGTTCCGAGGGTACGCTCGCCATTATTACCGAGGCGACCTTGAAGCTGATCCCTCCGCCGGCAAGCAAGAAGACGATGCTGGCGATGTTCAAGGATCTGTATGGCGCGGCCAGAACCGTATCCCGGATTATCGAGATGCGGATCATTCCCGCTACGCTTGAGTTCATGGACAATCCGACGATTCGTGTCGTAGACGATTTCGCCAAGTTGGGTCTCCCACGGGATATGGAGGCGATCCTGCTGATCGAACAGGACGGCGATCCGGAAACGGTGTCGCGTGACATCGAACGCATACGGGAGATATGCGAGTTGGAGCGGGCGGACGGAATTGACGTCGCGGAAAATCGGGAGCAGGCCGAAAAGCTGTTGACGGCAAGGCGCAGCGCTTTTACCGCGTTGGCGAGACTTCGACCCACAACGATTCTCGAGGATGCAACGGTTCCAAGGTCCCGGATCGCGGATATGGTGCTCCGCATCAATGAAATTGCGCGACAATACGAGGTTTCGATCGCCACCTTCGGCCATGCGGGAGACGGAAATCTTCATCCTACGGCCATGACCGACGCAAGGGACCATGAGGAGATTCATCGAGTGGAGCAGGCGTTTGAAGCGATTTTCGAAGCGGCGATCGAGTTTGGCGGTACGATCACAGGGGAACATGGTGTCGGATTGGTCAAGGCTCCGTTCCTTGAATGGAAAATCGGTACGGCCGGCATGGAGGTCATGCGCGGCATAAAACAGGCATTCGACCCGTATAACTTGCTGAATCCGGGTAAGATTTTTGCCGAACAAACGCGAAAAAGGGTGGTGATTGACCGTGCTTGATGCCAATGCCGCGACCCAAACCCAGAAGAAGCCGGCAATCGAGCACAGCAACCCGCTGTCCAAATCGCTGCTGGCCAAGCTGGACTACGATCAATTAACCAATTGCATGCGCTGCGGGTTTTGTCTGCCTGCCTGTCCCACCTTCCGGGAAACGGGCCTTGAGCCGGAGTCCCCGCGCGGACGAATCGCCCTGATGAAAGCAGTCGCCGACGGCATCATGGAACCGGACCAGGCCTTTGAAGATCAAATGAACCATTGTCTCGGATGCAGGGCATGCGAACCGGCTTGCCCCGCCGATGTCAAGTATGGGCAATTGATTGAGCAGGCCCGTGACGCGGTCGAAGATCATGCGGATCACAGCGTTCCCGTAACGGGCATTCGCAAGCTGTTCTTCAAGGGGATATTCCCGCATCGTAAAAGGCTGCAATGGCTGGGCAGATCGCTCGCCTTCTATCAAAAATCCGGTTTGCGTCAGATCGTCAGGGGAAGCGGCATGATGCGCCTGCTTCCGAGGCATATGCGTGAAATGGAGTTAATTCTACCGGACGCGACCGCAAGAGGCGTGGTGGAGCGGATCGGTACCGTTTATCCTGCCAAAGGGGAATTGATTGCACGCGTTGCTCTGTTTCGGGGGTGCATGATGGATGTGCTGTTTGCCGAAACGAACGTAAACACGGTCAAGCTGTTGTCGGAAGCCGGATTCGAGGTGGTCATTCCGAACGAGCAGGTATGCTGCGGAGCCCTTCATGCCCATAGCGGCGAGATGGATTTGGCCAGAGATCTTGCGCTTATCAATCTTAAAGTTTTCAAAGAAGCCGGTATTGAATATATCGTCTCCAACGCCGGCGGATGCGGCGCGATGCTTGTGGAATATGATCATTTGGTGAAGGATTACCCGGAACTCCGGGGAACGGCGGCGTGGTTTGCCTCCCGCGTGATCGACGTCAGCCGATTGCTGGTCGAACGAGGACGAATTCCGTCATTTGCCGATCCGACAGCGAATACGTGCGGGCCGGTGACGATCACCTATCAGGACTCCTGTCATTTGAGGAATGTCATGAAGAGTTCCGACGCTCCGAGGCAATTGATGAAGCTGGTGCCAAACGTCAAGTTCATCGAGTTGAAGGAAGCAGACCGCTGCTGCGGATCGGCGGGCATCTATAATATCACGGAGCCGGACATGTCAGGCCAGCTGTTGAAGTGCAAGATGGAACACGTCAATTCAACCGGCGCCCACTACTTGCTCACCAGCAATCCGGGATGTCTGCTGCAGATGAAGCTTGGCGTCAAGCGGCACGAGGGCGGTTCTCGAATGGAAGTCAAACATCTGGTCGATTTCGTGTACGAGAGAACCGCAGATCGCACGGCGGGGGAGGGCCGTTGAAAACTTTGTTCTCAACGGTGAGGTAAGACAACACGCAAATACGTCCGATATGATCTTCGATTGTGAAGAAATCGTAAGTTACATCTCACAATGCTAGGGGAGGCAACCCCTTTCCCCTAGCATTGGCCTGTCATTTCCGGTGCATCGGCAAACCGAGCGACAGCAAGTTCATGTCGTAAATGTGCTTGGTCAACTCCGTGACGGCGAGCTCGATTTGCCCGGTTCGCATCGTATCGATCAGCGGCCGATGCTGCTCCCACACGCGGGTGATGTCCTCGTATTTCTCATCTTGCATAAAGAAGTGGAGCCGGATGCGATTGAAAATGCTGGACCAAATGTTCATCAAATTCGACAACTGCGATTTGACGACGATATATTCATGAAATGCCAGATCGCTTTCCACCAAGTTTACTACATCGTTCGATTCTCCGCTCTTGCGCATATTCTCCAAGCATTGCTCCAAGAAGGCGAAGTCCTCCTGAGCAAACGCCGGAAGCGCCTTCCGCAAGGCGTAGGTTTCCACCGTCAAACGGATCGGAATCAAGACGTTGACGACTTCCTCCGTTGAAAATTCGGCGACAACGGTTTCCTTAAAAGGCTGCGAATGCAGCAAGCCTTCCTGCTCCAAAACGCGGAGGGCTTCCCGGATCGGTCCGCGGCTAACGCCCATTTGTTTCGACATCTCGAGCTCTACCAAACGGTCCCCAGGCTTGAGCTTGCCTTCCAAGATAGCTCGGCGAATGTCGTCGGCGATCCGGTGGCGAAGAGAGACGGCTTTTTGTTCCGTGAAGCGAAAAGGCGGCATAATACCCCTCCCACCCTTTATGTTGGATATCCATAGTGTATATCTTGCGGCAAAATAACGTCAACAATACATTGTTGACAATCTACAATCAGGCAAGGTATATTTTGAATACATAAATGTAAGCGCTTTATTAATTAACATCTTTAATTACTTCTTCACGCTAGGGGGATCACACGTTGAAAATAACGGATGTAGAAGTCGTTTACTTGAGGCTGCCGATTATTGACGCTTCTCGTTGCGACGGCACGCAAGATACGCTCATGATTCGAGTACATACGGATAATGGGATTACCGGCATCGGCGAAATCGATTCGTCTCCGGCCGTCGCAAGAGCGGTAGTGGAGACGCAAGCGTCCCACTCGATTGCGAACGGATTGAAGGAGCTTCTCGTCGGCGAGGATCCTTTCGACATCGAGCGGCTCTGGCACCGGATGTACCAAGGAACGCTTTATTTCGGTAGATCGGGCCCGGCCCTTCATGCGATGAGCGGGATCGACATCGCGTTATGGGACATTATCGGGAAAGCGACGGGGCGCACGACAGCCCAGATGCTGGGTGGAACGTTCCGCGACAAGATCAAAGCGTATGCCAGCCTTGTGATGCCGGACACGATCCAGGGGGCCGCCGCCCTAGCGGAAAAGTACATGGGTTTAGGCTACCGGGCAATAAAGTTCGGATGGGGGCCGCTCGGCAGGGACGATCGGTTTGATGTGAACGCGATCAAGACACTGCGCTCCGTCATTGGCAACGATATCGACCTTATGGTGGACATCGGACACACGTGGGACGCGCAGCAGGCGATTCGAATGGCGAAACGGTTTGAGGAATACGGGGTGTTTTGGATTGAGGAGCCGCTCCCGCCGGACGATCACCAAGGATACGCGCATTTGGCCGATTCGGTGGACGTGTATATTGCCGCCGGCGAGCAGGAGGCTGGACGAAACGCATACGAACGGCTGCTGCGGGATGCCCGCATCGATATTCTGCAGCCGGACTTGGGCCGATGCGGCGGACTAACCGAAGGGAAGAAAATCGCGTACATGGCTTATGACCGCAACAAGAAAGTTGTCCCGCACGCTTTTAAAACCGGAATTCTCGTCGCAGCCAGCACTCATTACGTTGCCAGCATGCCCCACGGCTTTTTGCTCGAATACACCGTCTCCGAATCGCCGCTCGCCAGACATTTGGTGCAAAACCCGGTGCGTTTTGAAAACGGTTACGTCATTCTCCCCGAGGGTCCAGGACTAGGGATTCACATCGATCCGCAAATCGAAGCCCGCTTCAAGGCTTGAGGGGGGATGGCAAGATGGCTTTAATCCGAAGAAAATGGCTGTCGCGAACGCAGAAGGAAGCACTGGATTGTTACGTATTCATTAGCCCCGCCGTCGTTGGCCTATTGCTGTTTATGCTGGGCCCGATCGTCTTCTCCGCCTACATTTCCTTTACCGATTATGACATCCTGGGTTCGCCGCGGTGGATCGGACTTCAGAACTACATCGATCTCGTGAACGACCCGTTCTTCTGGTTGTCGCTCAAAGTTACATTCGTCTACGCCGGCGTCAGCGTTCCGCTCGGGCTGGCCGTCTCCTTGCTGCTCGCCATGCTGTTGAACCAAAATCTTAAGGGCATTTATCTCTTTCGAGTGATCTATTACTTGCCGGCCGTCATCTCGGGCGTCGCGGTCGCGCTGTTGTGGAAATGGATTTTCAACCCCGAATTCGGATTGTTGAACTGGTTCCTCGGCTTGTTCGGGATCCGGGGACCCTTGTGGATATTCAGTGAAACATGGGCCCTGCCGTCCATTATCCTGATGAGCCTATGGAGCATCGGGGGCAGCATCCTGATTTATTTGGCCGGTCTGCAAGGCATCCCGTCCGAGCTCTACGAGGCGGCCGAGATCGACGGGGCGAACCGCATTCGACGATTTTGGAGCGTCACGATTCCGATGCTGTCTCCGGTTATCTTTTTCAATCTGGTGATGGGCATTATCGGCTCCGTTCAAGTGTTTACGGAAGGCTACGTCATGACGTCCGGCGGACCGAACAACTCGACGTTATTCGCCGTCCTGTACCTCTATCGCAACGCGTTCAACTATTTATCGATGGGCTACGCGTCGGCCATGGCATGGGTGTTGTTCCTGATCATCCTGACGTTGACGCTGCTTGTGTTCCGCTCATCGCCGATGTGGGTGTTTTATGAGGAGCAGAAGAGCAAACCAAAAACGAAGGCAAGGGGGAATGTTCGATGACGGTGCCGGCCGGAAGTGGCAGCGAGGGCGTCGCGCGGACGCGCCGAAGAATGGGCAAGAGATTGAGCGGGCAGCTGACGACGCTCGTTTCGTACCTGCTGCTCGGGGCAGGCGCCATCGTGATTATGGCGCCGCTCCTGTGGATGATATCCACATCGCTGAAGCGGAAGATCGATGTCTATGTGTTTCCGCCGGAATGGATCCCGGACCCCGTCATGTGGAGCAATTTCCGGGACGCGTTGACGACGTTCCCGTTTCCGCTTTATACGCTTAACTCCTTTACGATCGTCATCTTCGTGCTGATCGGCACGCTGCTGTCTTGTTCGTTCTCGTCTTACGGCTTCGCGCGCCTCCGGGCGCCGGGCAAAGATTTGATCTTCATCGTCCTGTTGTCCACGTTGATGCTGCCGACGGCCGTGACAATGGTGCCTTTATACTTGCTGTTCAATCGGCTGGGGTGGATCGACACGTTCCTGCCGCTGATCGTGCCGTCGTTCTTTGGGAGCGCGTTCTTCATATTCTTGATGCGCCAGTTTTATATGGGCGTGCCCAGAGAGCTGGAGGACGCCGCCCGAATTGACGGGTGCAACGCCTATTCCGCGTGGGTCCGCATCATGATGCCGATGACGAAGCCGGTGCTCGCCACCGTGGCGGTGTTCACCTTCATGTGGACGTGGAACGACTTTATGGGTCCGCTCATCTATTTGACGAGCGAGGAGAAGCGGACGATCGCTTTGGGACTGTCGTATTTCCAAGGCTCGGCCCGTTCGTCTCCGGAGTTGCATCTGTTGATGGCGGCGACGATCTATTCCATCATTCCATGCGTTCTCTTGTTCTTTGTCAGTCAGAAGGTGTTCGTCAAGGGGATCGTATTTACTGGAGTTAAAGGCTAGTACCATGAGGGAGGTCGAAGGAAAATGAGGAAAAACAAAGCGGTTTGGATGTTGTTGATCGTGATGTCGATGCTCATCATCGTCGTGGCGGGTTGTTCGCAGAGGTCAGGGAGCGTGAACGATCCCGGGCCGGAGGATTCCGGATCGGGCGATGCAGCATCCGGCCAAAAGGTGACGCTGGAGTTCATCCGTTGGTCGAACGGTCCGGCGCTCGATGCAGAGGAAGAGGACAAAGTCAAACGGTTCAACGAGAGCCAACCGAACATCGAAGTCAAGATGACGCTGCTGCCTTGGGATGAAACGTTCCGGAAGATCGAGCTGTCTCTCGCCTCCAACAACCCGGTCGACTTGTTCTATTGGGACGTTCCGGCTTATGCATGGTACAAGAAAGGATTGTTTAAAAACCTGCAGCCGTATTTCGACCGAGACTTGAACATGGACGATTACGACGCGAGACTGTTCGAGCCGTTTAAATTCGACGGGGAGAACATGTTCGTCGCCCCGGAAAATTACCAGACGCTGGTATTCTACTATAATAAAACGGCCTTCGATCAAGCGGGGCTTGACTATCCAACGGGGGATTGGACGTGGGAAGACGTGCGTGCGGCTGCGGAGAAGTTGACGGTCAGAGAAGGCGACCAAGTCACGCAATACGGTTTCGACGCAACCGCTTTCGGCACATGGTGGGCATGGATGTCACTCAGCGCGGCTCAAGGCGGGAAAATCGCCGAGGACATCAACGAGCCGGAGGCGATTACGCTCAACACGCCGGAAACGACCAATGCGCTACAGTTTTTGCAGGACATGATCTACAAGTATAAGGTGTCGCCGGACGTGGCGACGAAGGATTCGCTCGGCATGAACTTCCAAACCGGCAAAATCGCAATGTACGCGGGCGGCGACTGGGATTTGGGGACGCTGAAGGAAATTACCGATTTCGAATGGGATATGGCTCCGCTCCCGAAATGGGAGGACGGGCGGGCGACGCCGTATTTCGTTGGCGGCTACGTCATGGCGGAAAACACGAAGTATCCGGAAGAAGCTTGGGAATTCATTAAGTGGACGATGACGGAAAACCAGAAGACGCTCGCGGGCCAGCAATCCTGGATCGCTGTGCACAATCCGTCCCGCGAAGCGGCGAAGCTGCCGGACTGGACGCCGTCGGGCTATAAGGAGGCTCGTTTCGAATGGATGAAGGACGGCATGATCGGCGACATTTACCACATCAAGTGGAGAGAAGCGTACGACAAGTACCTTGTGCCGATGCAGGACGAGATCTTCCTCAACAACGGATCGGTGCAGGATGCGCTGGCCCAAGCGGAGAAGGAGATCAACGCATTGCTGCAATCACCGTAAGAGGAAGGCGCATACGCTCATGACGAACGAGATCGGGCTTACTTTATTCGATCGGGCGGGCGGTACCCTCATATCGGCCTCCGCCATGTGATCCGGGAACTGCGGAAGCCCCGAAGGTGGGGAGGTTCACTCCAATGGGCTGCGTTTCCACAATTTGCGGTAAAGCGTGGGAGAGCAGCCTTCATTTTGTAGAAACGAATGTAAGAAAGCATTATAGCTGCCAAAGCCGGCCGAGTCCGCCACCTCGGCGATCGGCATATCGGAATGCAGAAGATGATGCTTTGCATGGCCGATGCGAATTTTCGTCAAATACTCCTTCGGCGCGTAACCATAATATCGCCTGAATTGGCGAATGAAATGATAGTAGCTTAAGCCGGCGGCTCCCGCCGCCCCGTGGATGTCCGCCGATTCCGCGTAACGCTCCTCCAAATAAAGACGCCCGCGTTCTAAAGCGGCGGGTTTCGTCTCCTTTCGTTCGGAAGGGTTTAGAAGGTTTCGAAGCAGCAGCTGCATCAGTAGCTGATACAGCAGAGCGGAAATGTTCGGTTCACTTTCGGGGCCCTCCTTCGACATCCAATCCAAAACGCTTTGCAGCGTGCGCACATAGGGCTCGTCATCCGCCGCCCCGGGCAACAGCAAATAAGGAGCGTCGAACCACGAATGCCACAGCCGATCCAACTCGCTGCCGTGAAAGACGACATACTTCATCTCGTACGGGTCTTCCGGATCCGAACGATACGCGTGCGGCTCCCGCATGTTATAGACGAGTCCGTCGCCGCGTTCGAGCGCGATCCATTCGGTTCCGTACCGAAACCACCCTCTGCCGGACGTAATGTAGATGATCTCGAATGCGTTATATTGCTCCCTTTCAAATGAAAACGTAGGCGCCATCTGCTCGATGCCGCCGATCAAAGCGAAAAAAAGACGCGAGCGGGCGAACCCGCTCGGTGAATTTACATATTCAATTCGCCGAATTTGCGTCATGTTACAGCCGCCGGGTCTTCGAACGCTTTCGGATTCGATACCCACGCTGTCACTCCGAGCAGCATTTTGCGCAGGTTGGTCGTCGCTTTTGCGCGTAACGCTTCGGATGGCTCGTATCCCGGCCAGGTACGTACAAAGGATGGAGCGTAATTGTAAATAAGCGAGCGGCGCGTGTCATCGGAATAATTGTTCAGCGCCGAATGATACGTATAGCCGTGGAACGCGACGGCCGTGCCTTTCTTCACGGCCATCCGTACGTGGCCCGGCATATCCTCTTGCTTGCCGACCCTGGGCAGCTGATCGTTGGTCATGTTGACGCTTCCAGGCAGGAAGGCCAGACAGCCGCCGTCGTTTCCGACATCTGACAGGAAGTAGAACACTTTGACCATGAACGGAACAGGCTTTTCGTTGACCGTTAACCAACTGGAGGTGTCGCGGTGCCAAGCGGTGTGCGCTTCCTTACGTGGCGGCTTCAGCATCGCATCGTTATCGATCATGACGAAGGAGTCGCCGATCAGATCGCGCATGATGCCCATCATTCGCGGATGCTCCATCAGCTCAAGGAAGGCGTCGTCGTGTTCGATGATCCCGCAAATTTGCTCGACGTGGCTCAGCTGTCCGAGCTCCGGATTCGCGCCGCCGTCCGCTCTCCAACGCGTGAATGCTTCATCCATCCGGGCGTTATAGAAATCGCATTCGCTCTCGGACAAGAAGCCGTCCAACACCAAGTATCCGTTGCAATTCCACGCTAATTTTTGCTCAATGGAAAGTTCATGAAGATTCAATTTTCAATTCCCCCATTCGGTTGATTTAATTCGATTTTATAGGATGCAATCACTCTAAGCTATAGCAATAGTTGCTTAATAAACAACAAAAGTTGCTGTTATACCTGAAGGAACAGGCGGGGCGGCATCCTGCTTCTACTTGCCTTACGGTTTTTTAAGCGGAGCACCGGTCGAGCGGCCGAGGACGAGTTTCGGCGGCAATATGATTTTTTGACGTTCGCGGTACGGCTCCTCGATGACCGACAGAAGAAGCTCGGCGGCTTGACGGCCGATTTCTTCTTCCTGCTGTACGACGGAAGTGGGGGGGACCCGAGCGTAAGCCGCATATTCAAAAGTATCGAAAAAGACGATGGATATCTGATCGGGAATACGCAGGCCAGCTTCTTCAATCGCATCGATCGCTTTTAACCCGATCCCGGCGTTCGCCGCAAACACGGCTGTAACGTCAGCGTTTTGATGAAAGAAACGAACCAACCGCGGCTTGTCGAGATCCGTGACGATCAACCTTTTTTCAACCGGAAGCATAGCCTCGGCGAGCGCGTGTTTGTAGCCTTCCAGCCGGTCTTCCAAACTGCTCGTGTCGGCATAGGGGGTCGTCAAATAAGCAATTTTCTTGTGGCCCAATTGGAGCAAATGGGAGGTGGCCCGGCTGGCGCCGCCAAAGTGGTCGGAGCAGACGCAATTGGTTTCCACTCCCTTCAAATACCGGTCGATGACTACAATGGGATAGCGGTTAAGCGTCAACCGTAAAATTTCTTCATTGTAGGATTCTCCTTCTGCCGGATAAATGATGATGCCTTTAGCCCCGGATTGTACCATTTCAGCGATCAGCCGGCTCTCCCGTTCGGGCGATTCCGAGGTTCTGCAGAACATCAGCCTGTACCCGGCATGGGCCAGAGCACCTTCCACGCCCTTCAGAAGATGGGTGGTATAACTCGAATCCAGGCTCGGCAGGAGAAAGGCGACCCAATTCAAGATAAAATCGGGCTGTACCCGTGGAGGGAAAACGGCTGGTTCGCCCTCTTCGCCCCGGGAAACAAACGAACCTTTTCCTTGAATTCTGTAAATCATTCCTTCTTTTACGAGAGCGGACATCGCTTGCTTCACGGTAATCCGGCTGACCTGGAATTGTTGGGCCAATTCATTCTCGGACGGCAGGCGGTCTCCCGGCCGCCAAACGCCGTTGCTTATTTGGTCCCGCACATATTCATGGATTCTGGAATAAAGCGGGATTCTTTTCGAACGTTTATTCATCCTTGTTCCCCATTCTGATGAAAATACAATTTATATAACCAATATACAACCATTAAGGGGAGTATAAAAAAAGTTTCCGAAAAAAGCAATACAACAATGCTGCTCTATAAAAAAACGTTTACAGAATCGGATTCATCGCTTATGATAGGCGTAAATAGTTGGTATACTTGACTTGTTTAAAAGATATAGATTTGGCGGGTGGCGGCTATTGAACAAGATCGTACACGTGATTTCGCATACTCACTGGGACCGGGAATGGTATCTGCCCTACGAAAAACACCATATCCGCTTGGTCAAGTTAATGGACGACCTGCTCGAGGTTCTCGAGCGGGACTCCGAGTTTCAAAGCTTCCATTTGGATGGCCAGACCATCATTCTCGACGATTATCTCGAGATTCATCCCGAACGGCGGAGCCGGATCATCCGCCATGTCATCGACGGCAGGCTGAGGATCGGTCCCTGGTATATTCTGCAGGATGAGTTTCTGACGAGCAGCGAAGCCAATATCCGAAACTTGCTGATCGGTCACCGGGATGCCATACGCTATGGAGGCGTTACGAAAATCGGCTATTTTCCCGACTCATTCGGGAACATCGGACAGGCGCCGCAAATTCTGAGTCAGGCAGGAATCAGAACCGCCGTTTTCGGCCGGGGAGTCAAGCCTACCGGCTTTAACAATTCGGTCGCGGACGCGGAGCACTACGAGTCCCCCTTCTCGGAGATGATTTGGCAATCGCCGGACGGTTCGGAAGTGCTGGGCATCCTGTTTGCGAATTGGTACCACAACGGGATGGAGATTCCTTCCGACCCCGAGAAGGCAAAGGCGTTTTGGCAAACGAAGATCGCCGATGCGGAACGCTACGCTTCGACGTGTCATTTGCTTCTGATGAACGGCTGCGACCATCAACCGGTCCAGACCGACATTTCCGACGCTCTGTCCTCAGCCCGCAATTTGTTTCCGGATTATGCATTCATTCATTCCAATTTCCCGGAATACGCACAAACCTTGAGCCGAACCCTGAGACAGGACTTGGCCGTCGTGAAGGGAGAACTGCGCAGCCAGCGCACCGACGGCTGGGGAACGTTGGTCAATACGGCTTCGGCCCGGGTGTATATCAAGCAGGAGAATCAGAAATGCCAGACCCTGCTGGAGAAGGTAGCGGAGCCATTGGCCACGCTGGCCGGGACGCATGGTGTCCCCTATCCCCATAATTTATTCGGCTATGCATGGAAAACCTTGATGCAGAATCATCCGCATGATAGCATTTGCGGCTGCAGTGTGGATGAGGTTCACCGGGAAATGATGACCCGCTTTGCCAAAAGCCTTCACATGACGGAAGCTTTGGTGGAGGAAAGCAGCCGATCGGTCGTTTCTGCCGTGGATACGTCGGTTTATGCGGCATACCGCGGAGCGCGTCCGTTCGTCGTCTTTAACACGTCCGGGCGGAGCCGCAGCGGAACGCTCAGCGTCGAGCTGGAGGTGGGGCGGTTCTTGCTGCAGGACGGTTCTTCCGAATGTAAAGCTGCGTTGGCGGAATTGGCTGTTGATGGCCAAGTCATCAATGCGAAGGGCGAACCCATCGATTGCAAAATGGAGGACCTGGGAGTCCGCTTCGGGTACGAGCTGCCCGACGACCGTTTTCGTCAGCCTTATTGGGCCCGGGTAATCAGGATTCATTTGCACGTCGCGGATATACCGGCGCTGGGATATGCTACCTATGCTTGGGTGCCCGTCAAGACCGAATCCGGCCCGCCGGAAACTTCTCTGCTGACGGGCGCCGGTACGATGGAGAACGAGCATCTCCGCGTCAGCGTTGCCGGTAACGGAACATTAACGCTGCTGGACAAAAGCAGCGGCCGATCTTATTCCGGTTTGTGCGAGTACGAGGATGCCGGCGATGTCGGAAACGAATATATGTTCCGGCAACCGGACGGCGACAAGCCTCTGACTACAAAAAGTTTGGAAGCGGACGTTCAGGTAGTCGAGGACAGTCCGTTCCGGGCCATCTTGGAAATCACGCACGAATGGGAAATCCCGGGCGCGGCCGAGGCTCTGCTTGCCAAAGAAATGGAAGCGTTCGTTCCGTTTACCGACCGAACGGCGCAACGAGGGACGGAGAAGGTGCCGCTGGTCCTCCGCACCCGGGTCATGTTGGAGAAAGATGCGAGGTTGGTCAAGATTGCGGTTTCGTTCGATAACCAAGCCCGAGACCATCGTCTTCGCGTATTGATTCCGACTGACATTCATGCCGGTGTTCATTATGCCGATTCGATTTTTGAATTGGCCGAAAGACCGAACGCGCCGGCGCCGGAATGGAAAAATCCGAGCAATTGTCAGCACCAGCAGGCTTTTGTGGCTGTGGACAACGACAAGGAAGGGTTGATGGTGGCCAATTGCGGCTTGAACGAATATGAGGTGCTGCGAGATGGTCGAAACACGATAGCGGTAACGCTGCTCCGGGCCGTCGGCGAGTTGGGGGATTGGGGCGTTTTCCCGACGCCGGAAGCCCAGTGTTTGGGAACCCATATCATGGAGTTAGCCCTGATTCCTTATCACGGTTCAAACGACCGTTGTGAAGCGGCAACATTGGCTTATCAATTCCAAGTTCCTTGGACGGCCCGGCAAACGGACGTCCACGCCGGAACGATTCCGCCCCGGTATGCTCTGCTGGGATGGGAAGGTTCCGGCCTGGCTTTGACGGCTGCGAAAGTGAGCGAACAAACGGAAGACGTGATCCTGCGCTGGTACAACATGTCGAGTGCGGAAACGCGATTGGTGATTGCGATGCCTGCGGGCGACCCCGCAGCTCATTGGTATAAGAGTAACGTGCTTGAGGAAATGCTTGACGACCGCCTGGAACCCGTCGGTGCCGACGGCCGCTTCGAGATCGGTGTTCGTCCTTTCGAAATCCTCACGCTCGGATATCGTGCGAACAAAAAGTGATCAAATAACGCGACATGGAGTGAGATCCTTGATACCTATCCAACCTTTATGGGAAAATCCCGGCGTTCTCCAGGTCAATCGGGAGCGCGCGCGCGCGTACTATATTCCCTTTGCCGGCCGGCCGGAGGCCAAGAGAGGCAAACGGGGCAGCTCCCCGTTCTATCAAACGTTAAACGGCGCCTGGAAATTCGAATACAAGGAAAGCGTCCGGCAGGTAAACGAACCGTTCTATCTGGAGGACTATGACGCCCATTCATGGAAGGAACTGCTTGTTCCCGCATGCTGGCAGGTGAACGGATACGATCAGATGCATTATACCAATTTAAATTATCCGATACCCTGCGACCCGCCTTATGTGCCCGACCGGAACCCGGCGGGATTGTACATTCGGGACTTCAACGTATCCGAGCGTTGGAAAGATAAAGCGAAGTACGTTGTCTTTGAGGGGGTCAATTCGTGCTTCTACCTGTGGGTCAACGGCGTTTTCATCGGGTACAGCCAAGGCAGCCGGGTGCCCGCGGAGTTTGATTTGACGCCTTATCTTCGCAGCGGGAATAACCGGATGGCGGTGATGGTGCTCAAGTGGTGCGACGGCACCTATTTGGAGGATCAGGATTTGTGGCGATACTCCGGGATTTTCCGGGATGTATATCTGCTGGCGCGGGATCAAGCGCACGTGCGGGATGTGGAGGTCAAGCAGCGGCTGTCATCCGATCTGACGCGTGCGGAGCTTGAGATCGAACTCGATATGTGCGGAACGCAGGAGATCAGAACGGAGCTGATCGACGCGCAAGGAGCAGCCGTAGACGCCGGGAGCCTTCTTGTACAGGGACAAGGGACCGTTCGCCTTCAGGTGGACCGGCCCCGGCTGTGGAGTGCCGAAGAGCCTTATCTTTACCAGCTTTTTGTGTACGCGGGAGAGGAAGTGCTGCGTTTCCCTGTCGGACTCAGACATATCGAGATCGTGGACGGCGTGTTCCGGATCAACGGCAGAGCCGTCAAGCTCAAAGGGGTCAATCGTCATGATTCCCATCCGAAGCTGGGACAAACGATCCCGGTCAACCATATGAAAAAAGATTTGAACCTGATGAAACGCCACAATGTGAATACGATTCGTGCTTCGCACTATCCGAACGATCCGCGTTTCCTGGAACTTTGCGACGAATACGGTTTCTATGTCGTCGACGAGGCGGATCTCGAGTGCCATGGAATGGGAAGTGCGGGCAATTGGGAGGATGGAGCGTTCCATCGGCTTTCCGTTCATCCGGATTGGAGAGAAGCCTTCGTCGATCGCGCCGTCCGGATGGTGGAACGGGATAAGAATCACCCGTGCGTCATCATGTGGTCGATGGGCAATGAAGCCGGCTATGGAGATAACCATATCGCCATGGCGGAGTGGACAAGGCGCCGCGATCCGTCCCGACCGGTTCATTATGAAGGGGCTGCATCCGGCTATAAAGGGAATCCCGACACGGCGTGTCTGGATGTGGAGAGCCGAATGTACGCATCGGTGGACGATATCGAACAGTACGCCCGCAACGGCAGCAACGGGAAGCCGTTATTCCTGTGCGAGTACAGCCACGCGATGGGCAACGGCCCGGGTGACCTGAAGGACTATTGGGATGTGATCTACCGCTATCCGAAGCTTATGGGAGGATGCGTGTGGGAATGGTGCGATCACGGAATCGCGGCACAAACGTCCGACGGCCGTTCCTTCTACGCCTACGGCGGAGATTTCGGGGATCAGCCGAACGACGGCAATTTCTGCATCGACGGCCTGGTGGCGCCGGACCGGCAGCCGCATACGGGGCTGTTGGAGCTCAAACAGGTGCTCGCGCCCGTATGGTTCGAAGCGGTGAACCTGGCTGCAGGCAGCGTCAAGCTGTATAACCGTTACGATTTTCAAGATCTGTCCCACCTTGCATTGTATTGGAAACTTGAGGAGAATGGCGCGATTCTGGCGCAGGGCTCGCTGGCGGAGTTGACTGTGGAGCCCCAGAGCTGCGCAACCGTGACGCTGCCTTACGAGCTGCCCGGGGAGGCCGCGGGCTCCCTTGTATTGACTCTCTCCTGCCGCTGCAAGCAAGAAACCGTGTGGGCGGAGCCCGGATACGAGGCGGCTTTCGGTCAGTTCCTGCTGTCGGCCGCGAAGCTGTCGGCTCCTCCGGCTCTATCGGCAGGCGAGACGGTTACGGCAACCGAAAGCGACGGGCGCCTTGTTGTCCGGGGTTTCGATTTTTCCTATACCTTCGATCTGATGGGCGGAGCCTTTACGCAAATCGCCAAGCACGGCATCCCTATGCTGGCAGCTCCGACGCGTTTTCAGATCTGGCGGGCGCCCGCCGATAACGATATGCATATCCGGAAAAAGTGGATTGAAGAAGGTTACGACCGCGCGGAGATGAAGGTATACGGCTGCGAGTGGCGCCAGTTGACGCCGTCTCGCGTGGAGATTACCGTCTCGTTCGCGCTGGCGGGTTACTCCCGGTTTCCGATCTTGCGGGGCATGGCGGTTTGGTCGGTCGATGGCACAGGGGAGATTACGCTCACAACGGACGTCGATGTCCGGGAAGGGCTCGTTTATTTGCCGAGATTCGGCCTGCAGCTAACGATGCCGGAGAACAACGAGGAGGTCGAATACTTCGGCTACGGACCTCACGAGAGCTATATCGATAAGCGTCAGAGCGTGAAGAGAGGGCGTTTCCTTAGTGCGGTTGACGAGCTTCTCGAGCCTTATATCATGCCGCAGGAAAACGGTTCCCGCTTCGGGACGGAATGGGCGATCGTGTCGAATGAGCTAGGCATGGGCTTGCGGTTCGAGGGACCCGAAGCCTTTTCGTTCAACGCGGCGCATTATACGCCGGAGGACTTGACGCTGGCCGCTCATCACTATGAACTCGTGAAACGAAAGGAGACGATCGTTCACCTCGATTTTTGCATGAGCGGAGTCGGCTCGAATTCATGCGGGCCGGAACTCGCGGAGAAATACCGGCTTCGGGAAAAGCATTTTCACTTCGAATTGTCGGTTATGCCGGTTTTTAAAGAAGATTGACAAGAAAGCGGCTTCTTCAAGTAAGAGGGCCGCTTTCTTGTATGTGGAAAGCCTTTTATCTCAAGAAACGTACCCGAAAATATCTCCTGTGTTTTATAATAGATTTACAGAAGAATGACCAAGACAGAGCAACCGGGGTGAGATGATGGGTCCTCTCGGCGCGGCGTTTCTGACGTCGATCCGGCAGCATAAGCTTTTCTATTCTTTGAAAAATCGGGTGACGGCCGTCTTCCTGCTCAGTTCCATGATTACGTTCGTACTGGTGAGCGCCGCATCCTACTACACGATTTATTCTATCCTTTATAACAAGATAGAGAAAAACATCCAGCTTACCTTGGACCAGGTGTCCCGGGATATCGATTTGGCCATGGACAATTTGTTGTCCGTTTCCGCCCAGCTCAGTTACGGCGGAATCGTTTCGAACGATCTGGCAAATTTTCTTTCCACCGACAGCTATTCCAGCAAGAGAACCCATTACGACAATATCAATACCTATTTGAACCTGATCGACTATACGAATCCGACCGCCGGCCTCCATTTCTATTACCGGTCCGATTCCCGTGAGACTCTGTTCGCGAATGGCCGTTTGAACAAAGAATTTAGCCTGGAGGGCCTTCCTTTGTTGACCAATCAAACGCTGTTTGCCTTTTACGGCCCTCATCCGTCCTTGTCAGGCGCTCCGGAAGACATGGTGATCTCCCTGTCACGTCCGGTAAACATAATGGGAGACTACAGCCTCAAACTTTACCTGGAATCAAGCCCGGCCACATTGCCGCGAAATCTGAAAACGGAGCAGCTCGGCATGCCGGTTGCCTACGCGATTGTGAACGACGGCGGGCGAGTGGTGTACAGCGAGCTTGCCAATATGTTCACAAGGGGATCCGAGTACCGCGGGGATATTCGAAACATATCCGATGATTACGTGTTCGAGAGTGAAAGCCGCTACGGATGGAGACTTGTGGCCGCGTTCAACAAAAGCGCTTTCAATATGGAGATACGCAATTGGGCTTTCCGAATGGCGATGCTCGGCATCGGGCTCATGCTGGTCAGCTTGCTTCTCGGTTATATGGTGTGGCGCACCGTATACGTTCCGATCCGTATATTCAAGAAAGAAATCAGCTTTCTGGCGTCCAACCAGTTCGACACCGGTGCCGAACGGACGAACGTAGCGGAATTCGATAAGGTTCTGAAGGAATTCCATCTGATGAAAGAGCGGATCCAATCGCTTCTGGTGGAAGTGAAGCAAAAGGAGTTTGATAAGAGACAGTTAGAGGTCGACAAGCTGTTATCCCAAATCAACCCGCATTTTCTGTATAATACGCTGAATACGGTTCAATGGATCGCCAAGGCGGAGGGGCAGGCCAAGATCGTCAAACTGGTGGCAGAGTTGACCCGGCTGCTGCGATACAATCTCGGGAAGGAGGGTTCCGTCGTCACCGTTGAGCGAGAAGTGTCGGCGCTCAAGGATTACGTTTCCCTTCAGCTCATTCGCAACGACTATCAGTTTGAGGTTCTCTTCGAGGTGGACGAGGGAGTGACGGGCGTTGCCATTCCACGATTTATTTTGCAGCCCCTCGTTGAAAACGCGATTTACCACGGCTTAAATGAGGGCGAAGGCACGATCGTCGTGCGGATCGAACAGGAAGCTCCTAATCTCGTTGCTGTAGAAGTCCGGGACAACGGAGCGGGATTGTCGGAGGAGCAGCGGCAATACATGCTTGAGGGAGGGCGCAATGACGTCGGGCTCGGCATTGGCCTCAGTTATGTCAATAAAATGCTGGAAGTCCATTACGGGGAAGGATGCAAGCTGTCGATCGAGAGCGTATCGGGGGGCGGCACCACTTACCGTTTTACCGTTCCTGAAATTGAGGGGGAATAACGCATGAGAATTTGGAACGGCGGCGGAATGGACGAAGGAAGCCGTCACGTGATCGGAAACGGAGAAATGCTTGTTTATGGGGTAGGACCTAACATCGAATATTTGTATGGCCCGCCTTATAGCAGTCCTCCGTTTCTGGGTTTGGCAATCGAGACGGATGGCGCGGAAATCCGATCCGATTCCGAACGGGAGGACGGGACGGCCATATGGAGCCACCGGATTTACGGTCCGAAAGGCGTCCTGGCGGCACATATGACCGATTACATGCTGCCCGCGCGCAATGTGTTTATCCGGGAAATCGACGCATGCTCGGAGCTTCGATTTCGAATCGATCCGGCTCCCGGTATCCGGCGGGCGAACGGGATACGGAACGATTTCGGCCAAACTCATCCCGACGTTACGTCGGTCCTCTTGAGCTGCACGAACGGTCCGACGTTCCTGGCCTACGATCCGGTGACGGAAGAAGTTGACTTGCTCATCACTACGCAAGGCCGGGCCGATGTCGAGCATGCGGCGGAGGGCAGCTTATGCGTGCGTGTTCGGAGCGGACGGAGTCGGCTCCTGTTCGCCGCCGGTCCGAGATTTCCTGACTTGCTGCGGGATACGGCAGCCGTATTGGCCGAGCGCGACGGAAGGCTTTTGGCGGAAACCGGGGCATATTGGAGGCGATTTTCCGCCGGCCGCCCGGATTTTGCCGCCCTGATCGCGCGCGAACATCCGCATCGTGCTGCCATGCTGAAGGCGATCGACAGCGTATCCGTCCTTGTGAAGTGCCAGCAATCTTCATCGGGAGGCATGATGGCCGGACACCGGTACAGCCCGATGGCGTATGTGCGGGATATGGCGGGCGTTCTTCGCGGGCTCCTGGCATTGGGTTACCCTGGTGAAGCGAAAGCGATTTTGCAGTTCTGGAAACGAAAATGGGAGCGCTTCGGCAATCTGCAGAACGCCGAAGGCATGGGCGATGATTCGGTCCGGCTGAGCGGCGGAAACAACGAGGTGGAGATTCCCGCGTACGTGATCCTGTGCGCTTTCGAATATTACGAGCAAACGAATGATGAGTCTGTTCTCGAAGAATTGTGGCCGATGATGGATTGGGCGTTTGCCGTGCAATTGCCGCATTTGGAGGGCGGCATGACCGAATTCAGCAGCGACGAGACCTATATCGCGGGCGGCGTCTTTCCCCGTCATTTGATGTTCCAAGGCTCGGCGGAATCCACCCTGATGTTCGTAACGGGAGGCAACAAACTGGCCGATTGGGCCGAGCGGCGCGGCCGTTGGTCCGGCACTAAGCTAAGGCGTTACCGCGCGCAGCTCGACAAAGCTGCCGGTCTTTTCAAGAGCAATTTCATGCCGGACGGCGTGCTGTACGCCAACCAGCCGAGGAGAGAGCAAGCCGCAGGCAAGCCGCGATTTCAGTTCGGGTTTTGCGATGCGCACGGCAAACTGGATGGCCGACTGGTGAATCGCTGGCTGGAGTTGCAAGCGCAAGGCTACTACCTGTGCGCGGAGTGCAAGGGCAGATCAATGCCGGATCCCGAGATTGATCCCGGCAAGCTGTACGAGCTGAATTCCGTCAACCTTCTCCCGTTGTATCTCGGCAGCGATTTGTTCACGTTGAAGGAAGCGGCGGCCATCATGCAATCCGGGATCGAATGGTTCCGCCGCAGCGGGAAGATTCCCTCGGACCTCGGGGGCACCCGTTCACTCGGCTACGATTACGGACTTATGCTATACAACGCAGTGGTTCTGAACGAACCGATCAAGGAGCAGCTTCTGGAAAAGGTGCTGGGTCTGCTGGACCCGACCGGCGCATGGGCGGAATATTACGATGATGACCGCCCGGCGGATTGCTGCCGCGCCCGTCCTTGGGAAAGCGCCATGAATATCGAGGGAATCGTGGCATACATCCGTTCGATTAAATGCGAAGGGGAGGTTGTCCGGAATGAATAAAGTATTGGTTGTGGATGATGAGAAGCTTGTCAGGCAAGGCATTATCACAACCTTTCCTTGGGGGAGGCACGGCTTCGAGGTGGCTTGCGACGCAGGCGGCGGCGAGAAGGCGCTGGAGCTTCTTGCGCGGGAGGACATCGACCTGCTGGTCACCGATCTGGCCATGAACGGCATGTCGGGGCTTGAGCTGATCAAGCGGGCGAGGAAGATTCGCGAGGATTTGCCGGTCGTCATTCTGACTTGCCATGACAATTTCAAATACATTCAAGAGGCGATGCGGCTGGGAGTGCTCGATTATATCGTCAAGACGGAAATCGAGGACGAAGTGGTGGACGAGACGTTAATGCGGATCGCCGGCAAGCTGGAGAGCGGGAAGAAGACGGGCAGGGGGGCGGCAACCGGCGACGTGTCCGAGGGACCGGCGCAGGAGGGGCTCCTGCTATGCGGGCCTGCCAGATCGAGCGCGCCGGTCGAACTATTGGGCCTGGACAACCGGGAAGGATGGATCGGGCGCCTGGCGGAAGTGGATGCCGCGACTTGGCTGCTTCGAGTGAACGGAGCGGAAGCGAATCGACTGATGGCGAGAATCTCGGCTGCCCTGGAGACCGGGTCATGGACTTGCGTTCGGATATCCGGAATCGGGAACGATGACGGCCAAGCGGCGATCGCCAAGCTCAAAGGGTTCCGAAGGCGCGTTCTGTTCTATCGTCCGGCGGATCCGGTGCAGGTATGGGAATGGACGGCGATTTCCGAGGCGAAGCCGTACGATGATGAAACCGTCGCGCGCATCCGGAACGATTGGAACGCTCCGGATTGGGTATATAGCGACGACCGCTTCGAGTCTCTGCTTCGACGCACGGCGGAAGCGGGCATGGATGCGGGGGAACTGAGGAACATGCTCTATCCGGCGGCGTTGGAATGGGAACGGCTCCTGGATTCCGGTGCCTTGAAGACGCTTCTCGTCCTGGCCGACGACTGGCTCTATTGGAGAGAATGGGAGTCCTGGCTGCGCGGGTTCCGGAACGAGATCCGGCGAACGGTCGGCAGGAATGCAACCCGGCATATCGCGGACACTGTCTTTCGCGCCATCGAGCTGATGCGGTCGGCGATCGACTCCGAAGCGAGCGAGGCCGATATTGCCAAGGCCGTCAATATGAGCCGGGGCCATTTCAGCAAAAGTTTCAAGAGAGTGACGGGAAAATCCTACGGCGAGTACGTCCGTCTCATTAAGCTTGAACGGGCCAAAGAGATGATCCTGCGCACGGACGAGCCGATCACGCGGGTGGCCGAATCATGCGGCTTCAGCGATTACCGGCATTTCAGCCGGGTTTTCCGGGATTATACCGGAAAACTGCCGACCGATTTTCGGAAGGCGGGCTCTGTGGAATAGCCGCAGGCCTGTTGTGCGATTTTGGTGCGCGGCAGGTGTGAATAATGTATGCGCAACCGGTTACAAGAATCGACCGAACCGGTCGCACCAATGCCTATCGGCCTCTGTGGGCACTCCTTTACAATTCAAAGTGTAAGGGTTTTCAAAAAACATTACTCGCAAAGGGGTTAGTCGCATGCGCATATCCAAGTGGAGAAAGTATTCGCTGCCTGTCATGTCGGCCTTGCTGCTCGTTGTGACCGCGTGCTCGGGCGGGGACAATTCCGAAAAAAGCTCTCCGTCGGCCGGCCAGGCCGAAAGTCCCTCGACAAGCGAGACCGCTTCACAGGAGGCCAAAGATCCTTTCGGACCTCTTCCGGAGAAGACGACCGTCAATATTTTCAAGGTAGAACCCGAAGGCGGCCCTGAGTTCCTCGCCTTGCCGGAAGGCGAGACGATTACGGACAATCGCTACATCAAGGAGATCAACGAGCGGTTCAACCTTGAGGTGAAATTCCCCGTCGTCGTGAAAGGCGACGCCGCAGGACGGGAAAAAGGCAATCTCATGATCGCCAGCAACGATATCACGGACGTTATGATCGTCGGTTACAAAGAGTACGTGCAGATGGTCGACAACGGCATGCTGGAAGATTTGACGCAAGCCTACAACGACTTTGCCAGTCCGCAACTGAAGGAAGTGCTGCAGACCGACAACGGCAAAGCCCTCGAGTTGGCGACCGTTGACGGCAAGCTGTACGGCATCCCGACGATGGGTACCCTGCACAACTCGAACCCGCTGCTCTGGCTTCGGAAGGACTGGCTGGACAAACTCGGGCTGCAGCCTCCCAAGACGGCCGATGACTTGGTGGCGATCCTCAAGGCCTTCGTGGAGAAAGATCCGGACGGCAACAACAAGAACGATACGATCGGTCTTCCCGGCGTTGCGGACTTTGAGAAGGCCACCCCCGCCATGTTCGGCTACGACGCCATTTTCGACGCGTACAAGTCGTATACGGGAACATGGGTTAAAGCGGCAGACGGCACTGTCCAATACGGTTCGGTGCAGCCGCAGACGAAGGACGCGCTGGCCAAGCTGAACGAAATGTATAAGGCGGGCTTAATTCCGAAGGACTTCGCCATCTTGAAGTTTGAACAAGCGGCGGAGAAAGTCATCTCCAATAAAGCCGGCGCTTTCTTCGGACCTTGGTGGGCCGGCTGGAGTCCGCTTAATGACGCCATCCGCAACGACCCCACGGCGGATTGGCGGGCATACACCTTGCTGGATACAGACGGCAAATCGGTCTCCAAGCAGGAGATGCCGGTCGGTGCCATCGCGGTCGTCAAAAAAGGCTTCAAATATCCGGAAGCGATGATCAAAATGATCAACTACGGCTACCAAGTGCAATTGGACGATCCGAGCGTGGTGGGCGGCGATCCTTACCAAGGGCTTCCGCTGCCGAACTGGCAAACGCTGCCGGTGCCGATGGCACTGTGGCGTGCGGATTCCGTAATCCTCGACCACAACGGCATTCTCGCCGCTTCGAAGGGTGAAGAGCTGCCGAAGGTCGGGGAGGCGACGCTGCAAAACTACCGCACCCAGGGCGAGTACTGGAAGAAAGGCGTGGACTGGTTGCGCCAAAACCCGGATGTCTACGGTGAACCGATTTCCCGGATTTATGGCGTCGCCCCGATTATCGAAAACAATACCCAGCCTTTGTACAGCGAGTTCTACGGTGTGACGCGAACGATGGAACAGAAGATGACGAACCTCGACAAGCTCGAAATCGACTCGTTCATCAAGATCATTACCGGCGAGATGCCGCTCGACTATTTCGATGAGTTCGTCTCCCAGTGGAAAAAGCTCGGCGGCGACCAGATAACGGAAGAAGTCAATGAAGCGTTGAAGTAAAGCCAAACGTCACGAATACAGGGCAACGGACGGAAAGCGCTGCGCGGTGATGCGCTGCGCTTTCCTTATCCCGCCGCGTCGAAAGAAGGTTTGAGGATGAAGAACAAGCTGGCGATCCACTACCACATCATGATGATTCCCGCCGTTGTGATCCTGGGCCTGTTCAGCATTTATCCGCTGTTCGGATTAATGATCGCGTTCCAGGACTTCAAGCCCGGACGGGGAATATGGCAATCCCCGTTTGTCGGATGGGACAATTTTGAATACATGTTTATGCTTCCGGACATCAAACAGATTTTTTACAATACGATATCGATCGCGGTCATGAAAATTGTCTTCACGCAAATGTTCGCGATAGTTTTCGCCCTGCTGCTGAACGAAGTGAAAAAGATGTTCTTTAAGAAAAGCGTTCAGACGATCGTTTATCTCCCCCATTTCATATCGTGGGTTCTGCTGGGCGGCATCGTCATCAACATTCTGTCGCTTGACGGCATTGTGAACATGGCGCTGCAGGCGATCGGCATTCCCCCGATTTTCTTCCTGGGCAGCAACGATTGGTTCCAGGGCGTGATGGTCGGGACGCATGTCTGGCAGGAGTTCGGCTTCTCCGCCATCGTTTATTTGGCCGCTCTGACGGGCATCAACCCCAGCTTATACGAAGCGGCCGCCATGGACGGCGCCGGACGGTTCCAGAGACTGCTTCATATCAGCCTGCCCGGCATTGCGGCCACGATCATTCTGCTGCTGACTTTGGACCTGCAGAACGTGCTCAACGCAGGCTTCGAACAGATCCTGAATCTGTACAACCCGATGGTCTACGAGTCGGGCGACATTATCGACACCTACGTGTACCGCGCCGGACTTCGGGAGTTCCAATATGAGCTCGGGACGGCTGTCGGTCTGATGAAATCGGCCGTAAGCTTTATCCTGATTACCATCTCCTATTTCCTGGCGTCCAAGTTTGCCAATTACCGAATTTTCTAAGGAGGGAGCGGCTATGGTCAAAAATTACCGGATATCCGACCGCGTTGTAGACAGCGCCATTCTGGCCGTTCTGTCCCTTCTCGCCCTGAGCACATTGCTGCCGCTCATTCATATCCTGGCCGTTTCGTTCAGCGACAAGACCGCCGTATCGGGCGGGGCGGTCACGTTTTACCCGATTGATTTTACGCTCGTCGCCTATGACGCCGTGATGTCCGACCAAGCCTTCTTCCGGGCTTTCTGGGTATCGGTTCAACGGGTGCTGCTTGGAGGCGGCCTTCAATTCGTTCTCACCATTGTGACGGCTTATGCCTTGTCCCGTCCGACGTCCGAATTCAGGTCGCGCAACGTTTACATGTGGATGCTCGTGTTTACGATGATTTTCAGCGGCGGGATGATTCCGTTTTATCTGACGATTCGCGACCTCCAGATGCTGGACACGATGGCCGCTCTGGTGCTTCCCACCGCCGTACCCGTATTTAACGTGATCGTGCTGATGAACTTTTTCAAGAGCCTGCCCAAGGAACTGGACGAAGCGGCCTTGATCGACGGCGCGGGACCCTGGTATCGGATGGTTGCTTTGTACGTCCCGCTGTCGCTGCCCTCGATCGCGACGGTCACGTTGTTCAGCCTTGTCGGCCATTGGAACGCGTTTTTTGACGGCATGCTGCTGATGAACAGTCCCGAGAAGTACCCGCTTCAGACTTACCTGAATCAGATTATTGTGCAGGCTTCGCAGCCCCGGACCAATTTGACGCCCGATCAAATTGAACAGTTGGCCAAGCTGTCGGACCGTACCGTCAATTCGGCGAAAATCCTGGTTAGTCTTGTGCCGATTCTGCTCGTGTACCCGTTCCTGCAACGGTACTTCGTCACGGGCATTACGCTCGGCTCGGTGAAGGAATAACGGAAAGAGAGTCTATTACGGCATGGATTGGGAGTGCACGAAGATATGAATGGATTCGTCGTTACGTACGACGGCTTTTGCCGATCGGAAGGAGAAGGCTTTAACCGGAAGAAAACAACGGTAGTTCCGCAAGCGGACGGTTCGACGGCCCAAATCGAAACCTATGTGTCGCACGACGGGATCGTGGATGTGGACTCCATTACGGTCACCTATCCGGAATCCGCCGTCATCTTGCGGCGGGTTTGCGCGATCAACCGCACGGAACGCAATATCCGGATCACGAGGATTGATCCGTTTCATGGCGTGCTTCCGAAAATGGAATATATGCTGGATTATTTCAAATCGACGAACGGGCTGGAATACACGCCGAAGTCCATGCCGCTGACAGGAACGAAGGTGCTGGAATCGACGGCCGGCCGTTCATCCAAAGGCATGCACCCTTGGTTCACATTGCGTGCCGGCGACGGCGGCATGCTGGGTGCGGCTGTCGCTTGGTCCGGCAACTGGATTTTCCGCTTTGAGCCGCAGGACGGCGGGGTTTACCGGGTCAGCGGCGGCATAAGCGATTGGCAGTTTGCCAAGATTCTAGGCCCGGGAGAGACGCTGGAAAGCGTTCCTGTCGTGTACGCGGAGCTGGCGGACGGCGGGCTTGACAGGATCTCGGTGGAGTTCGGCCGGTGGGGCAAACGTTTCTGGTACCCCGAAAACGCGATATCCCGAAGCGTGCCCGTTACCTGGAACCATTGGTGGCCTTACGAGGATTCGGCGATCAACGAGGATGTTTTCAAGAAAAACGTCGACGAGGCGGCGGAGCTTGGGATCGAGGTGTGCACGCTGGATGCCGGCTGGTTCGGCGAGCCGGATCCGCACTGCAACGACCACTTGGGCTGGAGCGAAGATGTGGATTGGTACTTGAAGCGCGGAGACTGGCACAAGATCAACACGATCCGTTTCCCTTCGGGAATCGCGGCCTTGTCGGATTACGTGCACGCCAAAGGATTGAAGTTCGGACTATGGTGCGAAATCGAAGCTCTGGGGATCAAATCCGAGGCGGCTTCCCGGCGTCCGGATCTGCCCGCGCTTCGGGACGGGAAGCATCTCGGCTACGTTTGTCTCGGCAATCCGGACGCCCGCGATTGGGCGTTCGACGTTCTGGAACGCTTGATCGAAGAATATAAAGCCGATTGGATCAAGCTGGATTTCAATCTCGATCCGCAGGCCGGATGCAACCGGACGGACCACGGTCACGCGGACGGCGACGGACTGTACGAGCACTACCGGGGTTACTACGAATTGCTTGAGAGGGTTCGGGAGAAGCATCCGGACGTCTACCTGGAGAATTGCTCTTCCGGCGGTCTTCGTATCGATCTCGGTTTGGCCCGGCATACGCACGGAGCGTTTCTGAGCGATCCGGACTTTACCCGCCATCATTTGCAGCTTTTCTGGGGCGCTTCCCTGATGCTTCATCCTTCGGCCTGCTTTCATTTCTCATGGTCGCAGAACATCGTCCATTACGACAGCAACGTGGACAAGGATCCGATCAAGCCGGACATGCCGCTTCACAAATTCGACCACATCATCCGCGCCAATATGCTGAACGGGTTCGGCTGCTCGTACCGGCTGCCCGAGCTTCCGGAATGGTCGAAAATCCGCTTGCGCGAGTTGATCGATTTTTTTAAAGGGACAGCAAGACGGTTCGTCGGATCCGGCGACATGCACCGCTTAACCGGGCAAACGCTGCGCGGCGGCACGGGCGACTCGTGGAACGCTTATCTGTACGTCATGGGGGGTGCCGAAGAAGCGTTGCTGTGTGTATTCCGGCTAGCGGGCGCGGAAGCGCAACGGACGATTCCGATGCTTGGTCTGGATGCTTCCTCCGACTACGAAATCCGCTCGGTGGACAGCGGACGCGTCTTCCGGAAGAGCGGACGCTCGCTTCTGGAGGAAGGAATCGCGTTCTCCGGATTGGAGGAAGAAGCATCGGAATTGCTGCTGCTCCGGAAGATTGAAGTCACCGGGACAAGACCGGTTTAGAGGAGAGAAGCCGTATGAAAATTACTGAAATCGAAGCCATTTACCTCAAGATTCCCGATCTGGATGCGAACAGGTGCGACGGCACCCAAGACACACTGCTGATCCGGATCCATACGGACGCAGGGATTACCGGCGTCGGCGAAGTCGATTCGGTGCCGCTCGTAGCCAAGGCTGCGGTGGAAGCTCCCGCCTCCCATTCCATCGCGACCGGATTGCGCAGCCTGTTGATCGGCGAGAACCCGATGGAAGTGGAGAGACTCTGGCAAAAGATGTACAACGGCACGATCTATTTCGGCCGTTCCGGTCCCGCTGTTCATGCCATCAGCGGCATCGACATGGCGCTATGGGATATCATCGGGCAGCATGTCGGGATACCTGTGTCCGAAGCGATGGGCGGAACATACCGCAAGCGGTTGAAAGCTTACGCAAGCTCGCTTATGCCCGATACGATATCCGAAGCCGCGGCGCTTGCGGAGCGCTACGCCGCGCAGGGCTACAAGGCGATGAAGTTCGGGTGGGGGCCGATCGGCCGGAACGCCAGGTTCGACGAGGAGCAAATCCGGGTGATCCGGGAGACGGTCGGCCCGGACATCGATGTGATGATCGACGGCGGCTTGGCGTGGGACTTGAAAGGCGCGCTTCGAATGGCGGAGGTGTACGAAAAGTACGGGGTGTTCTGGCTGGAGGAGCCGCTTCATCCCGATAACCTCTCCGGTTACCGCGAGTTGTCCGGCCGAACCGGACTGTATATCGCCGGAGGGGAACAGGAGAGCGGTTGTATGGCGTTCCGCAGACTGCTCGACGAAGGGCATCTGGACATCATCCAGCCCGATCTCGGCCGCTGCGGCGGCTTGACGGAGGGTCGCAGGATCGCGCAATTGGCACGCGAGAGGCACAAGAAAGTGGTGCCCCATGCCTTCAAGACCGGCGTCCTGGTGGCGGCGAGCACCCATTTCGCGGCCTCCATTCCGGACGGGTTCCTGATCGAGCATACGGTTTCCGCCTCTCCGCTCGCGCGGGACCTCGTACAGGAGCCGATTGAGTTCAAGGACGGCTATGTGCATGTCCCGGATCGTCCGGGGCTTGGGATTACGGTGAACGAAGCAATCATTGAGCAATATCGGGTTCGATGACCGAAACGAAAGGCTGGGTGGGATGATACGGATGGAACAGGGATTGCGGAGATTTGAAGGGAAAACCGCCGTTATCACGGGAGGCGCGACGGGCGTAGGTTTCTCGACCGCCCATCGGCTGGCGAGCGAGGGAGCCCGCGTCGTCATCGGCGGACGACGGGCCGATACCGGTTCCGAGGCGGTGGAGCGGCTGCGCGCATCCGGTCTGGAAGCGGCGTTCGTGCGGGCGGACGTTGCCGACGCGAATCAGGTGCGGGATCTGATGGATCAGGCGGTTCGGCTTTATGACCGGATCGATATTCTCATCAACAATGCGGCGATTTTCACTCCGGGAAGGTTTATGGATACTTCTTGGGAGGATTGGCGCCGGGTATTCGACGTGATCGTGAGCGGCGCTTATTTATGCACAAAAGAGGCTGCGCGCCGGATGATCAAAGAAGGCGTCCAGGGACGCATCGTCAACGTGTCGTCGATCAACTCCACCCGGGCGCTGGAGGAATCTTCGCATTACAATGCCGCGAAGGGCGCATTGGATCAATTGACCCGCAATACCGCGCTGGAGTTGATCGACCGGGGGATCCGAATCAACTCCGTCGCGCTCGGCTTTATCGATACGCCGATGTCGGTAGTGGACGGGGTCAAGGAGCATGAGACGGACTGGTTTCGCGACATATACGTCGCCCGGAAGAAAATTCCCCAGCAGAGGTCGGGGCAGCCGGAGGAAGCGGCAGGAGTGATCGCTTTTCTGGCTTCCGAAGACGCATCCTACATGTGCGGGGCGGTGGTGGCGGTCGACGGAGGTTTATCGATCACGTTCTAAGGAGGCGGCGATGTTGAAAGCTCTTGTTTATGAAGGTCCGTCGGTTATGAACGTCCGCCGGATCGACACGCCCGTTCCCGGAGAGGATGAAATTTTGATCCGCGTGGCGTATTCGGGAATTTGCGGATCCGAGTTGAGCGGATTTCTGGGCAAAAATGCACTGCGAAAGCCTCCGATGATATTCGGGCATGAGTTTTCCGGCACGGTTGCCGCCATGGGAAGCCGGACGGAATCGTCAGGAGAGTGGGCCGTCGGGGATCTCGTGACAGCCAATCCGCTGGTCACCTGCGGCCGATGCGAAAAATGCTTGAGCGGGCGTCAGCAATTGTGCCCTGAACGTCAATTGCTGTCCGCCTCGCTTCCGGGAAGCAACGCGGAGTACGTCAAGATTCCGGCCTCTTTCGTGCACAAAGTCCCGGACGGGCTGTCGCTCCGCGATGCCGCGCTGACCGAGCCGGCGGCCTGCGCCGTGCGCGCGGCCGAGCTCGCGGATGCGAAACCGTCTCATTCGGCGGTGATATTCGGAATGGGTCCGATCGGCCTGCTGACGCTTCAGGCGCTCCGGCAGTACGGTGTGCGTACCATTATTACGGTGGACATGAACCGCGACAGGCTGGCTTTGGCCGGCCGCCTCGGCGCTTCCCGAACGCTTTGTCCCGCGGACGGCGATCCGCTGGAAGCCGTCCGGTCGCTCACCGGCGGACGCGGGGCGGACGTCGCGGTGGACGCGGTAGGCGCGGAAATTACCCGCCGTCACTGTGTGTCGGCTTGCACCGCGGGAGGCCGCGTCGTTTTGACTGGCCTGCACGAGGAAGAATCGTCGCTGCCGGTGAACCTGATCATCCGAAGCGAAGTACGGCTGACCGGCTCGTTCGCCTACTCCGAGTTGAACTTCCGTACCGCCCTCCGCTGGCTGGCCGGGAACCGGATCGGGTTGCCGGAAGGCGTAGTGGAAGTTCCGCTTGAGGAAGGCTCGGCGTGGTTCGACAAGCTGATCCGCCAGCCGGGAAACGTTTCAAAGGTGCTGCTGAAACCCGGGGGTGCTCGGCCTTGATTGAATACGGGGTTTGGCGGCAAGCCGGCGAAGGGATTCGCCGCAAAATTTTCCCGCCGGGACAGAGTATCATGAGCATGGCGATCGAGTTCCAAGCCGGCGCGTCCGGAGCCGCCCACTCGCATCCGCATGAGCAGATTACACACGTGGTCGGCGGCCGTTTGGCCCTGACGGTCAACGGCATCGTATACGAGATCGGAGCCGGGGAGCAACTTTATGTTCCGGGCGGCGCGGTCCACTCGGTGGAAGCGTTGGAAGATTCCCTTGTCCTGGAGATTTTTACACCGCTGCGTGAAGATCTGCTCGCATCGATTACCGAACATTGACCGAGGGAGGAGCTCTTATGAACGTGCGGGTTGATACGGATTGGAGTTTCCGGGACATTCGGACTCTCATCATGGAGAATGATTTGCTCAAGATCGTGATCATGCCGGATTTGGGCGCGAAAATTTGGCAGATTACCTACAAGCCGCGAGGCAAAGACCTGCTCTGGCAGAACCCGCGTTTGAAGCCGAGGCAGCTGCCGTTTCATGCCGTGTATGACGATCAATTTTTCGGCGGCTGGGACGAATTGTTTCCGAACGACATACCGGAGACGTTGGCGGGAGAGGCGTATCCGGATCATGGAGAGATATGGACGCTTCCTTGGCAGTTTGCGGTCGAGAAGTCGGAGCCGGATGAGGCCGTCGTCAAATTGTGGACGGAGACGCCGATCAGCAACAGCCGGATCGAGAAAACGGTCACTCTGCGGGCCGGAGAGCCGAAGATTCGGTTTCGGCACCGCATCGTGAATAACGGCAACAAGGAACTGCCTTATTTGTGGAAGCTTCACACGGCAATGGAAGTCGATAGGGATACCCGCATTGATTTGCCTGCCTCGAAGGTTTACGTGGAGGAGTTCGGTTCGCCGCGCACCGGAAAGGGCGGAGTAACGTACTTATGGCCGTATGCGAGTGACGAACAGGGGAACCGCCACGACATGCGCCGCGCGTTGCCCGCTTCTGCGGGCGCCAGCGAATTCCAATACGCGTCCGACACGAGGGAAGGCTGGTGCGCGATCACCCATACCAAGGAAGAAGTCGGTTTTGCACTCTCCTACGACAAGTCTCAGCTCCCCCATTGCTGGCTGTTCGCCTCTTATGGCGGCTGGCGTGGCTTGAACACCGTGATACTGGAGCCTTGCTCCGGTTATCCGGTCAGCGTGAACGAAGGCAGGCGCCAAGGGACTCACGCCTCTCTGGCTCCGGGCGCGTCCCTGGCTTGCGAGGTCACGGCGACCGTATACGAAGGAGTGAAGGGGGTATCGTCCGTCGATAAAGACGGGAGCGTAACCGGCATTACGGAGGAAGGAGATTGATGGAATGAAAATACTTCATTTTATACTTGATGGGCAAACCAGGCTCGGCGTGCTGACGGAAGCAGGCGTGCTGGACGTTGAAGCCGCTGCCTTGAAGTATGGCGCCCTCGGCTCGGTACCCAAAGACGCGCTGGAAGTCATAAACGGTGGTGCAGGCGCGATGGAAACGCTGCGCCGTCTGGCGGAGGCGGGGGTATCGTCCGGCGAGACGCAGGGCGTCATGTTAAGCGAGAAAGACCTGAAATGGGCCCCTTGCATAACGCGGCCGAACAAAATCATTTGCATCGGGCTCAATTACCGCCGTCATGCGGAAGAGACGAATTCGCCGATTCCGGCGCATCCGGTCGTCTTCCACAAGTTCAACAACGCGCTGAGCGCTCACCGGGATCCGGTTTTCTTGCCCCGAACGAGCGATAAAGTCGACTACGAAGCCGAACTGGCGATCGTGATCGGCCGACAGACCAAATACGTTCCCAAAGAGCGGGCTTTGGAACATGTCTTCGGATACTGCAGCGCCAACGACCTATCCGCCAGAGACCTGCAAATGCGCACTTCGCAATGGGCACTGGGCAAATGCTGCGACGGGTTTGCCCCGCTCGGCCCGTACCTGGTTACGGCGGATGAAGTCGGAAACCCGAACGATCTGCGCATCCGATGCATCGTCAACGGAGAAGTCCGCCAAGACTCGAATACTTCGGACATGATCTTTGCTTGCGACGAAATCATCAGCTACTTGTCGCAGCACATGACGCTCGAACCGGGCGATGTGATTCTTACCGGTACTCCGGAAGGCGTGATCATGGGTTACCCTACGGAGCGTCAGGTCTATTTGAAGGACGGAGATGTCGTAACCGTCGAAATCGAGAAACTGGGCGCCTTGACGAACCTTATGAGCAACGAGGAAGGCTGAACGAGAAGTTTTATAAGGCGAAGAAGCAGTCGATTAAGAGAAAGCTGGCTCTGGTTTTTTTTCAACCGGAGTCAGCTTTTTGTGTGCATGGCGACAAAGAGCAAGCCTAAATTACATAAGGAGAAGCTTCCATCGTTTCCGCTTTTGCAACCGCTTCTTCCAAAGACATGCCGGTGAATTTCTGTGCATGGAAAAATCGTCCGCTCCTCTTATCATCTACAAAGGCGCCGACAGCTATTCCGGGAATCACGCTTTCTACCGCATTAGGTGCCTGCGGGCCGCCTAATTCGGTTCGGCACCAGCCCGGATCCGTTAAATTGATCATCACATCGGTTCCGTCGAGCTTGGATGCCAAATCTTTTGTAAATTTATCAAGGGCCGCTTTACTGGCGGAATATCCTGCCTGCTCCGGTTCATTCTTAATTCCACTTGTCGTATTGATCACTCTTCCAAAACCCCGTTCAAGCATTTTGGGAATCAAACGGTTACAAATCGTAATGATGGAAATAAAGTTGATCCGAAAGCTCATTTCAAAGTCCTCAATCGGCGTTTGCCAGTAATCCTTTCGGTAGGCAATTTGTACGGCCGCATTGTTAAAAATGATGTCTACGGGTATTCCCTTAGCTTCAATTTCGTCCAGCATGCGTACCACCTCTTCATGGTCGGCAAGCTCTGCATGGACACTGTGCGCTTCGACGCCAAGTGCCTTTACTTCTTTCTCTATTTGTTTTGTATGTTCCGGATGCCTGCTGTGCAGAAGGAGATTGCACCCTCGTTCGGCCATAAAAAGGGCAGTCTGATAACCTACGCCTCGGCTGGCGCCTGTAATAAGAGCCCATCTTCCTTTAATGTTTACCATGATATCTTCCTTTCAAATGGGAGTGACAAATCAGGCCTTGCCGGACAACGACAACAATGTGAAGGGCATTATGTTAGCCAAACTATTTTATATGTTATTATATTAATATATTTTTTAGCTAAAAGTCTAGAGAAAGGGGATATACCGATGCGGTTCGTTCTTCGCACGCTTCAACGGATAACGGATTGGTTCGCCGAACGGATGGAACGAAGGTTGTTCGTGGTGTTTCTGTTCCTGATCATTCTGCCGATCGGGGCTCTCGGATATTTCTCGGCGCAGCGTTACACCGCCTCCATTGAGCAAAATACCGTGTCCTATATGTCCCAGGTGTCTGATAAAATGATCAGCAAGCTTGACGATTATATGCAAGATATGAAGAAAATATCGATTATTCCCTCCTATCTAGATCCGATTAAAGAAGGACTCCGGATGTCGAACCGTTTCTACGAAAGCCGCCCTCTGCAGAAAGACGCGGAAGGAACGGAAGACGGGATTCTGACCGGTGAAGAATTCATGCGCCTGAAGATTCGCTCCCAGGTCGAAGGCAGCATCTATTTTATGAACAATATTAAAGAAGGGACCAATACGGTTTATTTATTCGACCGTTACGGACATTCCTATTATGTGCTTAAAAACCAAAGCGTGCGGGGAGACCTGGATTCGATCTACGAAACGTGGCAGAACGCGGCCTACGAAGCTGGTGGAACCGCCGTACTGCTCAGTACGCAAGAGGTTGCCGGCCAATCCTCCAAGCGCTATGTATTCACGGTGGTGCGGGAGATTATCGATACGACCTATGAATCGCTGGGGTTGATCGCGGTTGATGCCAATATCGGAGTCATCGAGAACATCGTCAGGGATTTGGACCGGGTGACCCAAGGTACAACGCTGATCATCGATAATGCGGGACGGGTTGTTTTTGACAGCGAAAAGAAATTTTTGACCCAAAACATCGGCAGAAGCGAGCTGCTCAGACGCGCGACAGGTTCGGAGGGAAGTTTCCGTGCTGTCGTGGACGGGCAGCCTGTTTTGACCATTTACAAGCGATCGAACAATACAGGATGGAAAGTGCTGACGATCATTCCCCATAAGCAGTTGGTGCAAGAGGCCTACCGCAACAGGAATTTTACGCTGCTGATGTCGCTTGGCGTCATCGTATTTGCCCTTCTGATTTCTCTGGTGCTGACGTTCACGCTGACCCGGCCTCTCCGCTCGCTGGTGCGCGCGATGAAAGCAGTGCAAACGGGCAATCTGGACGTCACCTTTACGGTGAAAAGGAGAGATGAGGCAGGGTTGGTCGGCAACGCGTTCAACCGGATGATCGACCGGGTGAAGTCGCTGATCGAGGACGTTTATTTGGCCGGCCAGCGCAAGAAAGAAGCGGAGCTGGAGGCTTTGCAGAGCCAGATCAATCCGCATTTTATTTATAACACGCTTGAGGCCATTCGCATGACAGCCGTTATGAACGACGATCATGAAGTGAGTTCCATGACTCAACTGTTGGGCAAGCTTCTGCGGTACGGAATCGGAACGGGCATGGAGACCGTGCCCCTTGCCAAGGAATTCGAGCATTTGAGCATGTATGTCGAGCTGCTCAACTACCGCTATGGCAATAAATTCATACTCAAGCTGCCGGATGATTCGGTCGACCTGGACATGCCCATCATGAAGCTGCTGTTTCAGCCGATTGTTGAAAATGCCGTTTATCACGGATTGGATCATTCCAAATCGACCATGGAAATTGTAATATCGTACCGGTTCGAAGGCAAGGATCATGTGTTCACTGTCCGGGATAACGGAGCCGGCATGAATCCGGCAACCCTGCAACGGCTTCGGCACCGGTTGCTGCAGGACGTCCCGGCGTCCGGCAACCGAGGGATCGGGCTCAGGAATGTGAATGAAAGGTTGAAATTACTGTTTGGGCCGACGTACGGGATTGCGATCGCAAGCAGTCCCGGCGAGGGAACATTGGTTACCGTGCGGTTTCCGGCAGTTACGGAGGAAGGAGAAGGTCCGGATGCTTAAAATTGTGCTGGTGGACGATGAGGAAAGAATCCGGCTTGGACTTGCGAAGCTGATTTCGCAGGCCGGCAAAGACTATCAAGTGACTGCCGTTTATTCCGGCGCAAATGAGCTCCTGGATGATCTGGATTCCATGGAAGCGGATTTGCTCATCACCGACATCAAAATGCCGAACATGAGCGGACTTGAACTTGTCGGCAAGCTTCAGAAGCTTCGGCCGAAGCTTAGGATAGCGGTGCTTAGCGGCTTTGACGACTTTTCTTTTGCCCGGCAGGCTTTGCGTTTGGGCGTGGAGGACTATTTACTGAAACCGGTGGATACCGGCGAACTGGGACGTTTGCTTCTGAAAGTCATGCAGGAACTGGAAAGGGAGTCCCTCGGCGGAGAGATTAGACAGGAAGACCAATTGCGGCTGCTGTTGTTCAATGATCCGGATAACCTGCCCCGTCAGCTCCAGGAAGATGCCTGCCGTGTTCTGGAACAAACGCATTTGTTTCAGGATCATTTTGCCGTATTCGCAGTGCACGGCTCCTCTTCCGATTTGCTCCGGGATATCCGATTCGCAGCGGGTGTCTGGCAACGTGAGTGGACGGCCGAACCGCTCAGCGATCGGGAAGTGGCCGTGATAGTAACCATAGGCGAACATGATCATGCCCGGACGGTAAGCGAGCTCGGGCAAACTCTTCTCCATCGGCTGCCGTCTTCATTCAGGGGCAGAGTGGGTGCCGGAGAGGTACACCGGATGCCGATCCGGCTGCGCGAGGCATACCGGCAAGCGGTCGCGGCGGTGCAGAAGGCCTGGTATGCCGACGGAAAACGACTGCTTGAGCTTTACGGTCGTCTGCCGAAGGAAGGGTACAGGAGGAATGCCGCCCAATCCCTTGTCGCGCTTGACCGGGAGGCGGGGGAGGCTCTGCTTCTGCAGGACTTTACCCGAGTGTCCATTTCCGTCAGGCATTGGTTGGATGACTTCGTGCAACAAAGGCCGCCTTGGCCGGAACTCCGAAACGGTTGCGGAACGGTCATCGCTTATCTGCGGAGCCACAGTCCGGCGGGCGTCGACTCGGCGGAACTCGACCCTGGGCAATACCCGGATAAGGAATCCTTCGTCGAGTCCTTTATGACCGCTGTGGACCTGATGATCCTGAGCATTCGGGACGAAAAGCAGGAAAGCCGCGTCATCGATACCGTTAAGTCTTACATTCATAAGCATTATGCCGAGGAAATAGAGCTGAACACGCTGGCCGAGGAAGTGTTTCTTACGCCAAGCTACCTGAGCAAATTGTTCAGGACCGAAACCGGTAAGACGATTACGGATTATATGATTGCCGTGCGAATGGAGCGGGCAAAGGCGCTGCTTCGCGAACAGCAGGGATGGAAGACGTATGAGGTCGGAGAAAAGGTCGGCTACTCCGATCCCGCGTATTTCAACAAGGTGTTCAAGCGAGTGGTGGGCTGTACACCCAAGGAGTTTCGCGAACGTGTTAGGTGATTATTATCTAAAATAAAGACAATGAAAACAAACTCAGACCCTTAAAATGCCTAACCTATTGGAGTATAATGAGTGAAAGCGTTTACTTACTTGTAGTTACACTAAGTGAAGAAAGGGGCAAGGGTCTGATGTTTCAATTGAGTTACAAGGCGCAGAGATACGTGATTCTTTTCGGTTTTCTAACGGTGCCTCTGCTGCTCCTCTTTACCTTCTCCGTTTATCCGGCATTGGCTTTGTTTTATTTCAGCCTGACGGATTGGGACGGATTGGGGTTCGACATGAAATGGATCGGCTTGCAAAACTACAAAGAAATCTTTAGCCAGCCGGATATTTTCGCGGTGTTCCGGACCAATCTCTACTATTTCTTCGGAGGGTTGATTCAGACCGCAGTTGCGTTATGGTTCGCGGTTATTCTGAGTGAGCGACTGCGGGGCCGCTATTTCTTCCGAGTCATTCTTTTTCTTCCATATATCCTGCACAGTGTAGCAACCGTTATCATGTTCAAAAACGTTTATCATGCGGAATACGGCTCTCTGAACACCTTGCTGGGTGCTCTGGGGCTCGAGTCATGGCAGCAGATGTGGCTCGGCAACCCGAATCTGGTCAACTTTTCGCTGGCCTTTATTTCGATGTGGAAGTATTTTGGGCTGAGCATGGTCATCTTTATCGGAGCGCTGCAGTCCATCCCGAGGGATCAGTATGAAGCCGCCAAAATCGACGGGGCCTCCGGGTGGCAAAGCTTTCGTTTCATTACAATTCCCAGCATCCGCAAGGTTATCGAGTTGATGCTGATCCTGACGCTGACCGGCGCCCTGGAGGCGTTCGATATTCCTTATGTCATGATGCTCGGGGCTAACGGCACTACGACCTTCGTCATCCAGACGGTGGACACGGCGTTCAAGTTCCAGAACTACGGCCTGGCTTCCGCCATGGCGGTCGTCCTGCTGGCGATCGTATTGCTCGTCATCCTCGTTCAGAGAAAACTGCTGTTTAAAGGAGGGGACTAGTCATGGAAAAGAATGATGTCTTGTGGGTAAAGATCATCAAGTACCTTTCGCTTGCGCTTGCCGTGTTTATCGTCCTCTTTCCGCTTTATTCCGTGGTGGTGGGGGCTTTCAAAACGCAGGTCGAATACTATAACTCCGGATTGAGGCTGCCGGAAAACTTTCTCAATTTTGAAAACTTTCAGAAAGTGTTCGAGGTCGGAAAGCTCGCGCTCGGATTTCAAAACATCCTTATTATTATTGCCGTCTCACTGGCCGGCAATATCCTCATCGGCACGATGGTGGCGTATGCGCTGGGACGGTTCGATTTCAAATTAAAAAAGCCGATTATGGGACTTTATCTCATCGTGCAGATTGTGCCGCTGGTTACCACTCAGGTTGCAACGTTCGGGGTGATCAAGGCCTTGGGCGTATACAACACGATGTATGCCCCCATGCTTTTGTATATGGGTGCCGATGTGCTGCAGATCGTCATCTATCTGCAGTTCGTGAACAGCATCCCCAGAGATTTGGACGAAAGCGCCATGATCGAAGGGGCATCCTTGTTCAACATTTACCGGTCCGTCATCTTCCCGCTGCTCGCGCCGGCAACCGCCACATTAGTCATTTTGAAGACGATCGGCATCTACAATGATTTTTACGTTCCGTATCTATATATGCCGGACCGGAAGCTGCAGGTCGTTTCAACTGCGATTTACAATTTCGTCGGGCCTAACGCCGCACAGTTCAACGTGATCTCGGCGGGCATTCTGATTATCTTTATTCCGACCGTTATCCTGTACCTGTTCCTGCAGCGTTATATCTTTGCCGGTGTCACAAGCGGCGCGGTGAAATAAGCTTTCCGCTAACGGATTCAATATGTTATGATAACAAATAATTTGTTATGATTCGGATCCGGACGGAGTGTTTAAATTGTCGAAAAAAGTGACGATGCAACAAATTGCAGATCATATCGGGATTTCGAAGTTTGCCGTTTCGAAGGCGTTGTCGGGCAAACCCGGCGTAAGCCCGGAAACCCGGGAAAAGATCATTCAAGCGGCCACGCAGCTCGGCTATTTGGCGCAGAAGAGGAACAAGCCCGCTTCCCGCCGTGCAGAACAGAACAAATCACAAGCCGGGCAGCCTAACACCATTATCGTGCTGCTGCCGAACGTCCGTTATCAAAACCGGCAATCGGTCTATTGGGGCCGTATCGTGGACGGCATTACCAACGCGCTCAAGCAGCACGAACTCGGCATGATGATCGTTACGGAGCAGATCGCTGACAACTTCGCCCAGTTGATCAATCCGGAGGCGGTGCTCGGACTCGTCGGCGTAGGTCTGATCTCAAACCAGCAGCTGCTGGAGGTCCGCAATATGGGACTGCCGTTCGTGCTTGTGGACCATGAGGATCCGCTCATTCCTTCCGATGTGCTTTTCATGAACAATTATGAGTGTATGCGGCGGGTTACCAACTATTTGCTCGGGCGTGGACATCGAAAGCTGCAGTTTGTCGGAAACATCCGTTTTTCCCGGAGCTTCCAGGACCGCTGGCTCGGTTTCCGTTCGATGCTCGAAGAGAATGAGGTCCCGCTCGTTCAGGATCCGCGTCTACTTGAATTTGAAGGGCACGACCGTTCTGAGATTACGGCTGTGCTTGAGCCGGTGTTGAAGGATATGGCGGTGCGGAAAGAGCTTCCGACCTCGTTTGTGTGCGCGAACGATTCGATCGCCATTTGCGTCATGGGGCTGCTCATAAACATGAACATCGACATACCGGCAGCGTGCTCGGTTACCGGTTTTGACAACATCGACGATGCTGCGCTTTCCAATCCCTCATTGAGCACGGTTCATGTCAACAAGGAAGCGCTGGGCCAAAGGGCGGTGGAAACCTTGTTGCGGCGAATCGGCCATCCGGACGGACCTAAAGAGAAAATTTTGCTGGCCGGCGATTTTCTGATCAGGGAATCGGCGACGGCTGCCCCATAAGCCCGCTCATACGCAGGGATGGCAGGAAGCCCGCATCCGATGCGGGCTTTTTTGCGCGCTTTTTTAAGCATAGGGTGAGGAAAATTGCACCCGGATAAAATTCGGGAATAAACAGTTGACAACGAATCCTGTGATGATACAATTCAATTGTTATCTAATAAATGTTGTTATTTTGCTAACAAAACTGATTTTTATGCTATCAAAAATTGCGGCATGGGAGTGTAGAGAGAATGAACACTTGGTCGGAGAAGGTAAACGGGATGACTTGGGGTTGGACGGGTATCCGCGGTACCTGGCAGGGGACGGATGCGGAGCATTCTATGTCGGAACTGAAGGCGCTCGGCGTCAACTGGATCGCGCTTGCCTTGGCGGCCGTCCAGGAAACGGCGCAATCCACTGCGATTCCGTTCCGCGAGGCGCCTACCGTGACGGATGACGAAGTCCGTTGGGCTATCCGGAATGCAAAGCGCCTGGGAATGAAAGTTTGCCTGAAACCTGTGGTCAACTGCGCGAATGGAACCTGGAGAGCGCATATCGGGTTTTTCCGGCAGGAGGTCCCCGGTGAGCCAAGCTGGGCGGATTGGTTTGAATCATATGGAGAATTCATTGTGCACTATGCGGAAATCGCCGAGCAGGAAGGCTGTGAAATGCTGTGCGTAGGCTGCGAGATGGTGCAGGCAGACAGCAGGGAAGCGGAGTGGCGGTCCTTGATTGCTCAAGTGCGCAAGGTATACGGTGGTCTGATCACCTATAACTGCGATAAATATCAGGAAGACAGGGTCAACTGGTGGGATGCGGTCGATATCATTTCTTCGAGCGGCTATTACCCCTCCGGTCAATGGGAGATTCAACTGGACCGGATTGAAAATACGCTTAATCGCTGGAATAAGCCGTTTTTTTTCATGGAGACCGGCTGTCCGAGCCGCTCAGGTTCGAGTCTGAGGCCGAATGACTGGTCGCTGGAAGGAGAGCCAAGTGAAGAAGAGCAGGCGAACTGGTACGAAGAGATGTTCACGGCATGCTCCCGCAGGGATTGGATGAGGGGTTATATGTTGTGGGATTGGCCGACCAAGCTGTATGATTCGTCAGAGGCATCGGCGAATGATGATTATTGCATGTACGGCAAGCAGGCGATGAAGACGGTTCGCGATTTTTACGCGGAACGTGTTCCGAAAATCGGAGAGGCTGGTGAAGTGAAATGATCGCAACCGAACGGTCGGCAGGGGAGTGGCGGTCCGAGCTGGAGCGCGAGCTGAAGGTAAATATTCTGAATTTCTGGATTCGACATGCGAAAGATGAGAGCAACGGCGGATTCATCGGCGAAATCAAGAGTGATATGACCAGAGTGCCCGATGCGGACAAAGGGCTTGTGCTCAATGCCCGTATTATGTGGTCGTTCGCCAGCGCTTACCGACTATACGGCGACCCGGTATACCTGGAGATGGCGGAGCGGGCGTTTGATGCGCTTGATTGTGTATTCAGAGACCGGGAGCACGGAGGGTTATACTGGATGACGGATGCGGCGGGCCGGCCTTCTCAGGACAAGAAGCAGGTGTACGGCCAAGCATTCGTGATTTATGCGCTTGCCGAATATATCAGGGCCAAGGGGCCTCGTTCCGGGGAAGCGTTGGAATGGGCGATCGAGATTTACCGTTTGCTTGAAAAGCATGCTTATGACCCGGTTTACCTCGGTTACGTAGAAGCGCTGGCGAGGGATTGGTCGGAGACCGATGACCTGTCCCTCAGCGGCAAGGACCTGAACGAAAGAAAATCGATGAACACTCATCTGCATGTGCTGGAGGCGTATACGAATCTGTACCGGGTTTGGAAGCCGAAAGGGCTTCGTGCAAAGCTGGCGGAGTTGATCGACGTACACCTTCAATATATTGTGAACACCGATAATCATCACTTTCAGTTGTTTTTCGACGATAATTGGAATGCTCAGTCCGGGCATGTCTCGTATGGGCATGATATTGAGGGCAGCTGGCTTTTGTGTGAAGCGGCCGAGGTGTTGGGGGATCAGGCACGGCTCAACACAGTCCGCAAGGAGGCGCTTGCGATGGCGAAAGCCGCCTTGGCGGAGGGCGTGGATGCCGACGGCGGCGTGCTGAATGAGTCGGACGGACAAGGGCATCTGGACGACACGAAGGACTGGTGGCCGCAAGCGGAGGCCATGGTGGGGTTCCTGAACGCCTATCAATTGTCCGGCGATGAGCGCTATTGGCAGGCTGCCCGCAAGAGCTGGGCGTTTACGAAGCGGTTCATTATTGATGATGAGCATGGAGAATGGCATTGGCAGGTATCCAGGGAAGGCGTGCCCAATCCCGCGTACGCCAAGGTCGATCCATGGAAGTGTCCCTATCACAACAGCCGGGCTTGCATCGAGGGTATGGAGCGCCTCGAGCATTTCATCACAAAGGAGACAGTGAAATCATGAGTGATTTTATGAACCGGCTGAAGCGACTGGCGGCCGATCACAAGCAGCTGTTGAACCGCCCCAATCCCCGCGTGGCGGGCGGAAACGGGCAATACGACCGGCACGAGCATCCGGTATTGACGAGCGGGCATGCTCCGCTTCACTGGCGCTATGATCTGAATCCGGAAACCAATCCGTTTCTCATGGAGAGACTCGGCGTGAACGCGGCGTTTAACGCCGGGGCGATCGAGCTTGACGGAAAGTACTGCTTGATGGCAAGGGTGGAAGGCGTCGACCGCAAATCGTTCTTCGCAGTGGCGGAAAGCAACAGCCCGACGGAAGGCTTCCGGTTCCGGGATTATCCGGTGCTCCTTCCGGAAACGGAGGATCCGGACGTCAACGTGTATGATATGCGGCTGGTGAAGCATGAGGACGGCTATATCTACGGGCTCTTCTGCACGGAGCGCAAGGATCCCGACGCGCCTCCTTCCGACACATCCAGCGCCACGGCACAAGGCGGCATTGCGCGCACGAGGGACCTGAAAACGTGGGAGCGTCTTCCCGATTTGCAGACACCTTCCCCGCAGCAAAGAAACGTGGTGCTGCATCCGGAATTCGTCGACGGCAAATATGCGTTCTACACGCGCCCGCAGGACGGATTTATCGATACGGGTGCAGGCGGCGGCATCGGCTGGGGCTTGTCCGACAGCATGAACCCGGCGGTGATCGACAAGGAAATCATTGTCGACGAGAAGAAATACCACACCGTCAAAGAAGTGAAGAACGGCCAAGGCCCGGCGCCGATCCGCACCGCCCATGGCTGGCTGCACATTGCCCATGGCGTGCGCAATACGGCTGCCGGTCTGCGCTACGTGTTGTATGCGTTCATGACGGATCTGAAGGAGCCGCAGCGAGTTGTCTATGCGCCAGGGGGTCACCTGATCGCGCCGGAAGGAATCGAGCGGGTGGGGGATGTATCGAACGTCGTTTTCTGTAACGGTGTGATCGCAAAAGACAACGGGGACGTCTTTATCTATTATGCATCCTCCGATACCCGAATGCACGTGGCTTCGAGCACGGTCGAGAAGCTGGTGAATTATTGCATGCACACGCCGGCCGATGCGCTTCGTTCCCGGGCTTGCGTGGAGCAGCGTTACGAGTTGATAACCCGAAACCTGGAATTGATGAAAAAACAGGAGTACAGTTTCCTGTCAGACTAACCTCCCCCCAATTCTGTAACCTAAATTTATTTTATTGTTATCATATTAGGTGACAATAAAAACAAATTTAAAGCATTTTCTTTAGAAACAAAACAGATATAATGAACAATGTAAGCGATGCCAATACGGGTTTGAAACTCGACCGGTACGCGAAAATCAGATTTTGGGGGTAGAATGAAATGAAGAAAAATGCTCTAGCAGTTCTTGTGCTCATGCTGGCCATGTCTCTTCTTGCCGCTTGCGGCGGCAACAGCGGCGGCAACAGCGGCGGCAACGCCAATGGGAACGCTTCCTCTTCGGCTTCCCAGCCCGAACCCGACGGGACAAGCTCCGGAGCTTCCGCCGAAGTCGGCGGAAAAATCAAAGTTTTGACCCACCGCACGGATTATGTGAATGACGGCACGATGGACAAGTATGTAGAGAAGTTTAAGGAAAAATATCCGAATGCCGAAATCGAATTTGAAGCCTTAACCAACTATGCGGCCGACATCAAAGTCCGCTTGACCACGGGCGAAGCGGGCGACGTCAATATGGTCGATGCCAGCCTGGCTTTGAACGAAATGCCGAATTATTATGAGCCGCTGCCCGACTCGATGTTCGAGAATGTATATTTTGCGGACTACAGAGCGGTTGACGGCAAGCGTTATGCGATTGCGACCGGCGTAAACACGCAAGGCATCGTTTATAACAAGCAGGCCTTCGCCAAAGCGGGCGTCGACAAGGTGCCGACGACGCTGGATGAGCTTTACGCAGCCGCGCAAAAGCTGAAGGACGCGGGCATTATTCCTCTTTATATGAACTATGGCGCACAATGGCCGATCGGCAACTGGGCGGAAGGCTCCGTGAAATATGTTGCCGGTGACATGAAATGGTTCGACAAACTGGTCACCGACGATGCTCCTTTCAAGGTTGACGGTCCATGGGGCACGATGATCAACATTGCCCGAACTTTCGTTCAGAAGGGCTGGGTAGAAAAGGATTTGGCGACGAACAACTGGGAAATGTCCAAGGGCGAGGTGGCTTCCGGTAAAGCTGCGATGTATTTCCTGGGCAATTGGGTCATCCCGCAAGTCATCGGCGCAGGCGCCAATCCGGACGATATCGGATTCTTTCCGCTGCCTTATGACAACAGCGGCAAATATAATGCCCCGCTCGGACCGGACTATTTCATCGGCGTGAGCAAGGACAGCAAGAACAAGGAGCTAGCGATCGCATGGGTTGAATTTTTTGTGAAGGAGTCCGGTTACGTCGATCAGTCCGGATTCATGCCGGTCGACAAAACCGTCGAGCCGCAGGTGCCGCAGTTGGCCGAATTCAAGTCGTTCAACCCGACGTTCCTGGAGGACGAAGCCACCGATCCGAGATTTAACGAGATCGCGAACAAAGCGGCAATCGATCTCTATGTAGGCAAAACGACCCAATCGCTGATCGTAGCCAAAGACCTGCAGGCGGAATACGACAAGCTGAACAAAAAATGGGCGGACTCCCGCAAGGCTCTCGGCTACTAAGAGAAGCCCAGACACAGAAAACCTCCCCGGTCACGGGGAGGTTTTCTCGTACTTGCAATGGAATTAACGTTTGATGAAATCAAACATGGACCGGACGGAAAGCCCGACGGGAGCGGCCGGAACGAACGGGATGGCGCCGTCGTCGCGTTTGCGGAAGGTGACGGTTGTGGGAAGGCCCGGCACCAAATCAAAAAAGTTATCGCTGAAAATGCCTTCCATTCCAGTCTCCAGATAAACCTGCTTGGCGAGGCGGGAAGCGGTGAACGTGAAGAAAGTGCCTGCGGCTCCGGCATTCTCCGTGACCGTGATGTGAGGCTCCTCCAGCGCCAGCTGCTTGGCCGGGACGAAATAATGCTCGGTCCGATCCAATATTTCGCCGGACATAACGGAGAATTCCGCGACCAGCACCAGGCTTTCCGCCGCTTCGCCGCCGATCCACTCCTGTGTCGGGATCGCAAATACCCGCTCGGCCGTATTGGCTTCCATAGACACCGGCTGGGAGGTTTCTTTCAGCAGACGGCCCTGGAAATCGAGAAGCCGGACGGACAAGCTGCCTTCAAGCGGAGAGAGCAGGTCCGAAATGAGATGGAAACCCGTTTCCCCTTCCGATTCCGCAATAGAAAGAAGAACGTCCTTGCAGCTTTTGCGCGCGTAGTACTGGACCGCTTTCCACCGGCCGTAGTAGTCCATGCTAGACCAGGAAGCGACCGGCCAGCAGTCATTGATCTGCCAATACAGCGTGCCCATGCAAAACGGTTTGCGGCGGCGGTGCGCTTCGATGGCCATCTTCATGGCTTCAGCCTGCAAAACTTGACTCATGTACAGAAACGAGGGAAAATCCTTCGGTTCTTTGCAGTAGATATCCGAGTACTCCTTGATGAGCCGGTTTCCGCTTTTGTGCCGCTGGTGATGGAGCATGACCTCGGACTCCAGCTCCATCTCCGTTTCCGCCGCATAAGTGCGGACGGTACGGTATTCGGGGAACGACTGGAACCCGTATTCGCTCATAAAGCGCCCGATATTCAGGTTGTAGTTCTCGAAAGGCTCGGAAGCGTGCCATACCGACCAGAAGTGAATATCGCCGCTCGTCGAATTCGTCGTCGCATGCTGCGTATGATCGCCTGTCAACGCCTGCATCGGCGAAGATGGCCAATACTCGGCGCCAGGGATGAGCCGCTCCACCACCTCCGGCAGCGTCTTGTGAAACACGGCTTCATAATCGGCCCAGATTTTGCCGCGCTGTTCGGCGGTATAGAGCTTTTTCCAGCCCCATCCGGCGTCTTCCGCATATTGCGCCCAGGCGCCGTCGATTTCGTTGTTCCCGCACCACAGTGCGATGCAGGGGTGGTTGCGCAGACGGCGGACGTTGTCCTCCGCTTCCCGCCGGACATTTTCCACAAAAGCCTCGTCCCCGGGATACATGCTGCAAGCGAACATGAAATCCTGCCACACGAGAATGCCATATTCATCGCATAATTCGTAAAAAATATCATGTTCATAAATGCCGCCGCCCCATACGCGCAGCATGTTGAAGTTGGACTCTGCAGCCGTCGCAATTTCGTGCCGGTAACGTTCATACGTCATTTCCGTTGCGAAGCTGTCTCCGGGGATATGGTTGGCCCCTTTGGCGAAGACGGGAACTCCGTTCAGCTCAAAATAAAACGAGGTGCCGTGCGTGTCGGGCTTGCGCACAAGCTTGATATCCCGAAGCCCCGCCCGCACGGTTTTCTCCGCCGCAATAATGCCTGCTTGGGTAAATGCCGCCTTGAACGCATGCATGACGGGTTCGCCGTAGCCTCGGCACCACCACAGGGAAGGGGCCGGAATCTCGGCGGGGAGCGATACGGTTTGGATGCCGGCATGAAGTTTGACAGGAGTTTCCCATTGACGGCTCCCGGTACTCAGGCTCAAATTGCCTTCCCACGGCGTTTCCGTTTCAATTTCGAGAACTGCGGTAATTTGAGCCGACACCGGCGAAACCCGATCCTGGCGGATAAACATGTCCCGGATGGTCAAGCCGGACCAGCTTCGCAAATAGACCGGTCTCCAAATGCCGCTCGTGACGAAGCGCGGACCCCAGTCCCAGCCATAATGGTAGGGAGCTTTGCGGGAGAACACGCTTAACTTCTTGTCCCCCACTCCGCCGGTTTCCGAGTCGTCATTGGGGGCCGGGAGACCGAAGCCTTGCCGCTCCAGCTTGTCAAGCCCTTCCCGGATTGGAGAACGGAAGCGAATGGCGAGCTTGTTTCCGCTTTCAAGGAGGAACGGCTTAACGTCCGCCGTCCAGGTGCGGAACATATTGTCCGCGGAGAACAAACGATGATCGTTCAGATCAACGTCGGCATATGTATCCAAGCCTTCAAATACGAGCTCCAGTCCGGATTCGGCGAGCACATCGGCCGGGACGTCAAACATCGTTTCGTAATCCCAATCTTGTTTGTCGATCCACTGCAGCTGTTTCTCATTGGTGCCGTGAAACGGATCCTTCACTTTGCCGTTACGAAGCAAGTCGGTATGCACGCATCCGGGAACCCTGGCAGGCAGCCATTCCGTTCCCTCCGGCGCCCGGAAACGCCAGTCGTTCAACGGCAGTTTTCGCTCATTCATATCACACATCGGCTCCTCTCGATTACTTTTTTATCGAGCCCCCTAATCAAGATTGCAAAATCATCGATCTTAGCTCAGATCGGCGAACGCGGCCACGAATACCGCCGGAGAATTCCAGTATATCGTCATCTCGTTTGTGGAGTAGCTGTCTTTATGATCGATAAAGCAGGCGGCCGGGGGCTGTCCCTTAAGCAGGGAAGCGGCGGCTTCATCCTGGATGGAGGAATTCGGTCCGCCCGCAACCATGCCTGGAACCGGTTCCGGTATGCCGTCGCCTACGGAAGGCCGGTGATGCGGATTCATTACCGGTTTGGCACCGAAACCTGTCACGTAGCAATAGCCCAACGTGTTGCGGCCGAGCAGGTAATGCCACTGGTCGAGCGCCGCGCTTGCAAACGACGTTCGTCCGGTCAGTCTGGAAGCGGTGATTAACAGCATCGCTCTGTTCATGACGAGCATGTTGCTTCCCCATATATATTCATCCGGAAGCAAGGCCACCCCAAATCCGCCTGCAGCACTTCTCCTCACGCACGAATCGGCTCCGGCCGCCCACGAATTCAACAGGTGTGAGCGAAACGGCGCCGGCAGATCGTCGGCTTCCATGGACAACAGGCACAACGTGCCATAACCGCCCGTGTCCGCCCAGCCCAACTCGCAGAGAGAAAAAGCTTCGCTGCCTGCAAGCTCTTGGGCCGCAGCCAAGTATTGCGGCTCCCTGGCCCATCTGAACAATTCGGCGGCCGCCCAGTATTTCTCATCCTGCCAGCAGTCATCCCCGTATTCGCCCGTTTTAATATCAGACGGATTCGTAAAACCGGTGCCGGACTCGTTCTCCGTCAGCCAGGACCAGGCGGATTTAGCGGCCCGCCCATATTTTCCCGCCATGGAAGCATCAATATCGCGATAGATCCGGGCAGCCATGGCCATAACCGCGGCGAAAGCTGCCGTGGAAGTATGCGATACCGGCGAAAAGATCAAGTCCGCGGTGTCGGATTCCGGCATGCAGTCCAAGGCGGGGAACTCCGCCGTCGTTACCTTGTGATAAACGGCGCCGTCCTTGCGCTGCATGTTCAGCAGAAACAGGAGTTCGAAACGGACCTCGGCAAGCACGTCCGGCATACGAATCTCCGGATCGGGGATTCCGATCGGCTCCCGGAAAGCGGAAGGGAACCATTCGTAAGCGAGCATGAGATCGGCGACGGCTTTCGCCGCGGCTACCGTATATTTCCCGTAATCGCCCGCATCATGCCAGCCCCCTGACTGCGGGTATCGCTCCTCCGGCTTGCCATGAACATGAGCATCTGTGAGATGGCAAGCCTTGTGCGACCAGGGGCCGGCATAAGCAGCTTCCAGTTCCACTCCGCACCGCTGGTAGTAAAAGCTTTTTAAGAGCGCGTTTTTGATTGTCTGATAGGGGCGGCCGCCGATTGGAAACAGGGGGGACTGCACACCTGCATCCGTCAGACGGATAAAGTAGCTGCCCGGCGACCGGACAGCCGAAAAGTCGCCGCGCGCGACCGGCATACCGCTTGAATGGTCAGGGTGAAGCGGGGAGGTGCTCCCGGAATAAACCGTTTCGCCGGAGACGCTGTTCACGACCTCGAATCTGCCCGCGGCATCGGAGGTAAACACTTTCGTTAAGTCCGGCGAATAACCTGATTGATTCAGATGAATTTGGCAAGTGTGCGGCAAGAAGTTCAGCTCCTTATCCTGTCGGGCTTGTGCAATGACTTGCTTGAAATCGTCCATCAGGTGAATTCCGTAACGATGGGCCAGAGCGGGCACGAGGTCGAGATCCCGGAAAAGCTCTTCGTCAAAGTCGCCGGGACCGTAAGTCATGAGTCATCTCCATGTTTGTTTAATTTAGGTTAATTATAATAACAGAATGTATATAAATGATTACAAACCTATTATATACGCCGCGTTTACGAAATAACAAGGTGAAAATCAAGTAGGTATGGATAAAATTATTATCAACACAAATAACGTTTAGATAATAATAACCTAACGAAGAAGAACACCTGATGGTTCCGCACGGATTCATCTTCACAAGGAGATGTTGAGCTCCGCAGCGGTCTGGCGGATGTAATCCGCTGCTTGCCGGTACTCGTCATTCGTCGACAGATGCTCGATAATCAGCGTGGTATCCGGGTGCAGCTTGTTCAGCTCCGTCAGGAATGTCCGGTAATCCAGCATGCCCCGGCCCGGTATAACCTCGTCCAGATGAACCGTTAAATGACTCCGCAGCAGAATGTCCTTGGCGTGGCAATTGCGGATATAAGGCCCAAGCTTCGCAAAAAAGTCCCGTATCATCTCACCGTTCCGGTAATAAGCGCGGGGGCTGCTGACGATATTGACGGGATCGAAGTGGACGCCGAAGCCTTTGCGGTCGATGGCTTTGATCAGAGACAGATAGGAGTCGGCCGAATCAGGGAACACCCACGGCATCATCTCCAATGCGAATACGGTGCGTTCCGGTTTGACGGCATCGATAATTGCGCGTGTCGTTTCCACGATCAACTCAAACGTCTCATCGGTAAAATTGTCCGGATCGGGACCATCCCATTGCTCGCCGCGGGAACCGGCAATATTCACGCAGCATTGGGCAGCTATCCGTTCAGCCAGCTCCAGCCGTTTAATGCAGTAGGCGATGGCATTGCGCCTTGTTTCCTCGTTCCGGCTGATCGGGTTGCTCCACGCGCCGACCTCGGAGATCAGAATATCATGCTCTGCCGCCGCCTTCAGGTAGTCCTCGAGCTCGCCGAGATCGTCATCCCCGTTAATCGGGCAGGTCGTCGCGCGAAATCCCGCCACTTTAAGTGCGTTTGACCAACTCTCCGGATTTTTGTCTTCTACAAACACCTGGCCTCCAAGCCGCATCGAAATCCCTTCCTTTGGGTGAATTGTATCTGGTCAGCAGGAAAAATGATGATGCGCCAAGTATATCATAAACGCGCGTTTATACAAGAGTGGGTTGCATGTCCAGGAAGCGGGTTGCGGGAAATTTTTATTTTCTTCTTGGTTTAAAAAGGATTGACAGCGATTTTGGGCATTGTGTATGATGATACCATAAACGCGTGTTCACGAAAGAGGTCGACATCGATTGAAAAAGGCAGAAATCAACAGCGTAGAGATCGCCCGCATGGCCGGCGTTTCCAGAAGCACAGTCAGCAGAGTGATCAACAATTATGCCAACGTTCCGGCAG
>NZ_CAUPYC010000018.1:0-59513 GCF_963515335.1 uncultured Paenibacillus sp.
CGGCGCTTTTTTGCTCAAAGCTCAAATTACTTCATTACAGGAATGGCTCCTCATTTTTTGTGTAACTACTAAACGCAGTATCGGGGAGGAAGGTTGCATTTGTGGGAATGAAACGGCCGGCGTTCCTTAGACAATTCTGTAATCCTATGTTGGAAATCATCCAACCATATGAACCTCTGTTCGCTGAGAGTCCGGTTTATATTGGAAATCGTACAGCGGATCGGCCGTTTTTTTTCTCGAGGGGCGATCGTTGCTTCATTTTGCTGGACAGAATCCAGCATAGCGGTGAAAAGAGGGCTGCATCCCGATTTGCGTTGGATGAAACCCATCGGAGGTGCCCGGCACGGGAAGCTCAGCGGACGCGTTTGGCTGAAAGTCGAGCGGGCCCCAAGTGTGGCGCGTTGACGGCATGTATATGAACCCTGTCCGTACCGGACAGGGTTTCGTTTGACCTATGAACGGCTACGGCGCTTTTTTGGTGCTTTCCCTGACGACGAGTTCCGGCTTTTTGATCATCGCTGCCGGCGTGCTGCCGGGATCGTTGATTCGCTGCAGGAGCATGTCGACCAAGTGCTTGGCCGTAGGCCGCTCATGCGCAAACAGGCTGCCGATGAAGTGATAGCTGCTGTCCATATCCCCCGGCGTTCGGAGCACCATGTTGTCGGCAAAAGGGATCTCATATTCCTGCAGCGATTTTTTAAAGCCGGCAATACGGTTATGGTTGAAAGAAAGAACGGTAATCCATCAATCTTTCGTAAACAGTGTGCCAGCGTTCTTGAATGTCCGAAGATGTATAGGACAAATATTGAAACAAAGTGATAAGATCTTCCTTATTCATATTGCTAATCATCGAATACATGACTCGCTCTTCTTTGACAGTAAGCAAGAAATGCAATAGATCTTTTCGCATGAATTCCCCCTGTAATCGTTTTTTACAGGTCCATTCACTCTTAATGAATAACGCCGGTCAGCTTTTCTCTGGCTGCTCGCGCGGCTGTGATCATATTCCTCAGCGCATGGGCCGTCTCTTCCCAACCGCGTGTCTTCAACCCGCAGTCGGGATTGATCCAGAACAGCTCCGGATCGAGCACCCGGAGTGCCCGATCGATCATTTCGGACATTTCGTCCACGGACGGAACGCGCGGACTGTGGATGTCGTACACGCCGAGGCCGATCCCATGGTCATAGCCGTTGAGCTCGAAGCTGGCAATCAATTCGCCATGGCTTCGGGATGTCTCGATGGAGATGACGTCCGCATCAAGCGCCAGAATCGAATCGATCATATCGTGGAATTCGCAATAGCACATATGAGTGTGAATCTGAGTCGTATCCTTCACGCTCGCGGTTGCGATTCGGAACGCTTTGACGGCCCATTCCAGGTACGCCGCCTGATCCCGCTCTTTGAGCGGCAGTCCCTCGCGGATAGCCGGTTCGTCCACTTGAATCATCTCGATGCCGGCGCTCTCCAGCGCCTCCACTTCTTTCCTTAGGGAAAGCGCGATTTGATTGGCCACCTCTTCCCGGCTGCGATCATCGCGTACGAACGACCAATTTAGAATGGTTACCGGGCCCGTAAGCATACCTTTAACAGGCAACTCGGTCAAGGATTGCGCGTAGGCGGTTTCCTCTACGGTCATGGCTCCTGTGAATGCGACGTCTCCGTAAATAACCGGCGGTTTGACGCAGCGGGAGCCATACGATTGTACCCAACCATTCTGGGTAAACAAGAATCCGGCCAATTTTTCACCGAAAAACTCAACCATATCCGTCCGTTCGAACTCCCCGTGAACGAGCACATCCAATCCGATTTCTTCTTGAACCTTGATGCATTGTTCAATTTGCTGCCGTACGAACATGCCATATCTGGCGTCATCCCATTCTCCCCGCCGCCATTTCAGACGTGCCTGGCGAACCTCGGCTGTTTGCGGGAAGCTGCCGATCGTCGTGGTCGGCAAGAGCGGAAGGTTCCATTTGAGGCGCTGGACCTCGAAGCGGGATTGAAATGGAAGGTTCCGCTTGTCCCGAAGTGAATCGATACCGGCCATCTGAGCGGCGACATCCGGGCGATTCCGTTCCGGAAGCTTGCGGAACAAGGAAAGCGCAGTGCGGCTTGCTTCGAGATCGCCGGTCATATTATCCGATACTGCGGATTTGAGAAGAGTCAATTCATCCAACTTCTCGTTGGCATAAGCAAGCGCGTCTCTTATCGTCTTGTTCATCTTCAATTCCCGCTGCAACGAAACCGGTACGTGGAGCAGGCTGCAGGAAGGCTGCAGAATGAGCCGGTGACCGGGTACATGTTCCAGAATCTCATGGATGAGGGCTAATTTGGCATCCAGATCGGAACGCCATATATTGCGTCCGTCGATAATGCCCGCACCGAGCGATTTGTTGTCGGGCCAACCATACTGTTTCAGAGATTTCAAGTTGGCTCCGCTGTCATGCACGAAATCAAGACCGATGCCGTCAACCGGTAAATTTACAAGACGCTCATAGTTGTCGACCGCCTCGAAATAGGTCTGCAGCATGATGTTCAATTGCGGAACCCGATCCCTTATTGTATTGTAAATCAATTCCACTCTTTCAAACTCTTCCGCTTTCGTATCCGTAACGAGTGCGGGCTCATCAATCTGAACCCAGGCGACGCCCTCCTGTTCCAGTTGTTTCAGCAGTTCCACATAAACAGGAAGGAACCGTTCAATTTGATCGGCAAGATGATGGGATGGGAAACCCTTGGACAGCTTTAAAAAAGTATAAAGACCGACGATGACCGGCCTTCCTTCAATTCCGGCTCTGGACTTGGCAAAGCGGTAAGCGGCAAGCGGTTTGTTCTCCGTCAGGCAAGGAACCGCCTCTCCGATCTCCGGAACAATGTAATGGTAATTCGTATTGAACCATTTCGTCATTTCACATGCTGCCGCATTCTCGTTCCCGCGTGCCATGGCAAAGTAAGTGCTTATCGGAACAGCTCCTCCGGTGTGGCCGAACCGTGCAGGCACGACACCCAGCATGACCGCCATGTCCAGCATGTGATCGTAATAAGTAAAGTCGTTGACCGGAATAGAGTCCAGTCCCTTCGCTTTCTGAACTTCGAGATGCGCGAGCTGAATCCGTTCCATCTCGGCATAGAAAGCCTCTTCGCCGCACTTTCCCGACCAGAACGCTTCCAGCGTTTTTTTCCACTCCCGATCTTCCCCGATTCTTGGATATCCAAGATTTGCAACTGTGACTTTTCCTTGCATTTTTTCTTTTCCTCCCGCTTGGATAAATGGCTTACAGACAAATAAAAAAAGCGTCTCTCCCCGAATATGACAAAGGGAAAGACGCCGCCGTTATAGAACGTTGGTTGCCGTCTAACACCTCCCTATCTCCCGTAGGTAAAGCAGTGCCGTTGAAACAGGCAGGTCTCCTGGCTATTGGCGTCATCATCCACAGCAGCCTTCCCGGTTGCGTTTGCAACCAGTGGCCTATTTGCTGCGACTCTTCCATATACAGTGGCGGGACCGCGTCGGTTTTGCACCGAACTTCCCTTTTAAGCCGATCCGGGCATCTTGTTGTCGGATAGGCACCTGTTTCCGATATTCAGTTTTATGATGGGTTCATGAAGTTCATCGTAACCGATACAAAACCGTTTGGCAAGCATGTTGTGACAGCCATGTTGTGCAGTGTCCGTCATCGTATGAGGTCTTCGGCCATAAGCATACGGCGGGACTGCCGCATATACTGTCTCTGAATCTGTTTTCAGTTCAAACAGGAAAGGAACAGCAGGGATGGATCGTACAGTGCGTGTTCGGATTCATACACATACGCGTTCTAACGGCTTTCGGCAAAGGACCAAAAAGGCTTTGATCGTTTCAGGCGGGTATGCGCCGCACCAGCCGAAGGAAATTGCCGAAATTTTGGCCGATTTATTGAGGCAGGATAATTTTGATGTGGAAATATCCGAGACATGGGACGTTTTTAATGACAAGGCAAAAGTGATGCAAATGGATTTGATTGTTCCTAATTGGACGGAAGGCACCGTTACTCCGCAGCAATTGGACAATTTGCTCGAGACGATCAGCAACGGAACCGGACTGGCGGGGCTGCACGGCGGCATGGGATATACGTTTCCCTGTGAATCCAGATACCAGTTGATGGTGGGCGGAAACTTTGCGGCGCATCCCGGATACCGCTTCAAAGTGCTTATCAAGGACAAAGAAAACCCCATTACCCGCGGGATTTCGGATTTCGAAGTCGCCACCGAACATTACTACATGCTGATCGATCCGGCAATCGAGGTTCTGGCGACTTCTTATTATGAGACCTATCCGCCCGAAGTGTGGAGACCCGTGTTCATGCCCGTCGTGTGGACCAAAAAATACGGCAAGGGACGCGTGTTTTACAACGCGCTCGGTCATTCGGCCGACATTGTGATGATACCCGAAGTGCTGACCATGATGAGACGCGGAATGGCTTGGGCGGCCAGATAAGCTCGAGTCCGCGATGTCATCATTCACCTGCTTCTTTCATATAAATCATACGATGATTTGTAGAAAAGGAGCCCTCTTAAGGCGCTGCGGAAGGAAGGGGATTATGAGGATTTATATCGCGAGTGACGGCGAGGCGTTAAGGAACATTGCACGCCGCCGGAATGTTTCGCTGGAAGCGCTTATTTCCCTCAACCCGCATGTGGGTAGCCCTGACGCAAACCTTTCGGGTCAACCGGTTAGGCTGCCGCCCTATTCGATATCGATGGGAAACCGGGAGCCCGCGGCATCCTCTCCCCGCCGAACGGATTTCCGGAACGAATGGATACCGCTCACTTCGCCGGAGCGAATGGCGCAAACGGAGTACGATGTGCTCATTGTCGGATCGGGAGCGGGGGGCGGCGCCGTTCTGTGGAGATTAGCCCGACAATGGGGCGCAAACGGAAAAAAAATCGGCGTCGTGGAAGCGGGCGATTTGCTGCTGCCGACCCATTTTTATAATATTCCCACATACTCTCTTCCGCGCTTCAGGCAATATTTCGATAAAGTTGCAAGACCGGTTGAGCAAACTTATTTCAGAGAGCTGATCGCATTCGGCGGCAGGACGCTCGCTTGGCAATTAGTGGCGCCGCGGATGCCCGTTTCCGAAACGGCAGGGTGGCCCGTTCCGGCAAAAGAACTGCAGCATTATTACGCGATCGCCGAACGGGCCATGGGCGTCACTCCCTTTTATCAGGAAGGATCCTATTACACGAGCGTCCTGCTTGAACGGCTTCTCGAACGGGGCTTTCCGGATGCTGTCCCGATGCCGATCGCCGTTGACCTCGAGCCGACCCGATACGGACAGCTTCACTCCAATGCCGCTTTCAGCTCGATCGCCTGGTTTGCCGAAGCGCTGAACCGGCGGCCTTACGACTTGGCCGTCAATGCCCGGGCCGTGGAGATCCTTACCGGGCAAAAGAGAGTAACCGGCGTGAGGGTCATGACGCCGGACAAGAAGTCGTATGTCATGAAGGCCAAGACCGTCGTCCTCTCCGCCAGCACGTTCGAGAATCCTCGTCTGCTGCTTGCTTCCGGGATTCCGGGACGGGCGATCGGCCATTATCTGACCACCCATTCGCTTCAGGGGTTGACCGGATATTTTGACCGTGAACAATTTCCGGAGGTGCTGGGGGCGCTCGGCATATTAATTCCCGGCAGGGAAGACCGTCCCTACCAAGTCATGATCGGGGGACCCCCGGAAGAATACAATGCGTACCAGCAGTATCTCGTCAAGCCGCTGCAGGAACGGTTGCGAGTCGTAGCCGGCGCCTTCGGCGTAGTCGAATCGCGATTTGAGAACCGGGTCGAATTGGATCCGCTGGAGCGGGATGAATACGGGGTGCCGGTTATCCGCGTCCATTTTTCCTATAGCGAGAAGGATCAGGCGGTCATTCGCGACATGCAGGAAGGGGTCAGACGGCTTTTTTCCGCCATGCAGGCCACTGCCGTCGAAGAGGAACCGGGGCCTTTGACAGAGGCGATTCATGACGCAGGAACCTGCCGAATGGGATATGACCCCGATACATCGGTAACCGACCTTCACGGCCAGGTACACGGCATATCCGGTCTTTATGCGGCGGATAACAGCGTGATCCCGACGAGCGGAACGGCCAATCCCACACTGACCGCCGTGGCATTGGCGCTTCGGACTGCGGATTATATCAGCCGGCTTTGAAATAGATATGCCCATACAGGGAAATGTATAGTTCATCACAGGAAGAATCATACTAACACAAATTGGTACAGCAAACGGAAACTGGGTGACGTGGATGACCACCAATACTGCCGGCGGAACATCACAGGCGAATAAGGAACAACTTCCGATCTCCGAGAAGCTGTCGGACAATCTGCGTCAGCTGGAAAAGATATTCGCGGTCAGCTCGGATATTGTGTTCAAGCATTGGAATTACGGTCCCGAACTGCAGCACACGGCTTGTTCCGTTTATTACGATTCGCTCGTACAGGAAGACAAGATCAATTTTATGAAGACATCCCTGCAGGATCTCGTCACGCATGAGGTCGGTCCCGGGACGACGATCAAGCCCGAGCAATTCATCTCTTTTTTTGAGCACGACGGGGTTGCGCAGAAAAAACCGACGGTTCTCAACGATTTCAATCTCGTCGTGGAACATATTTCTAACGGACGCATCGTCATCCTGCTTAACCAATGGAACAAAGCGTTAAGCTACAAAGCGCAGTCCGTCGAGACGAGGCAGGTTACCGAACCGGCCAACGAGTCGGTTGTGCAGGGCCCGCGGGAGAGCACCGTCGAAAACCTGCAAAAAAATCTCGGGCTTCTTCGACTGCGCCTGAAGAGCCCTAAATTCAAGATCGAAACGATCATGGCAGGCGGAGAAACCCAAACGAATGTCGCTTACGGATACGTCGAAGGGGCGGTAGACCCCGCATTGCTGAAAGAATTCAAAAAAAGAGTGGAGCAAATCAAACAGCTCGAAATATTGGAGACTTCCTTTATCGAACAAATCATTGAGGATTCCACCTACTCCCCTTTTCCCCAGCATCGGTACACGGAACGGCCGGATGTGGCGGTATCCGCCATGCTGGATGGAAAGATTGCCGTCATGGTGCAGGGCACGAGCAGTATTTTATTGTGCCCGGGTCTCTTTGCGGAATTTTTCCAATCCAGCGAAGATTACTATCAGCGAACGGTATACTCGACCTTCGTCCGTTGGCTTCGAATAATCGCCTTTCTCATGGCCCTGACGCTGCCCAGCGTCTATATTGCGTTATCGACATTCCATCCCGAGCTGGTTCCTACGGTTCTGCTGCTTGCGGTCATTGACGCGCGGGAAGGCATACCGCTGCCCGCCTTTTTTGAAGCGCTGCTGATGGAATTTTTCTTTGAACTGCTGCGGGAAGCCGGGGTCCGGCTGCCCAAGCCGGTCGGCTCCGCGGTCAGCATCGTGGGGGCGCTTGTCATCGGAGAAGCGGCTATCAACGCCGGCATCGCTTCTCCGATCATGGTCATTATCGTGGCGGCGACAGGGATCGCCTCCTTCGCGATTCCCCAATACAATATCGCCATCGCCCTGCGGATATTGAGATTTCCGCTGATGATTTGCGCGGCCTTGCTGGGAGGCTTCGGGATGATGATTTGTTTCCTGCTGATACTGCTCCATGTTTGCAAGCTTCGCTCGCTCGGACAACCTTATCTGGCGCCTTTCGCGCCGTTCCGGCTCGTCGAGCTGCGCGACGTCCTGCTGCGGGTTCCGCTCAAAGTGCTGCTTCGCGCTCCGCGCGATCGGCATATGCATAAGACGGTCAAGTAGCCAGATGCAAATATGCGCATGGAAAGAATGAGGGAAAATGAAAAATTGCATGCTTCTTTTGTATCTGTCGGCACTGGTCTTGATCGTTCCCGGATGCTGGAGCAAATACGAGCTGACGGAGCGGGGATTCGTGATGGGTGTCGCGCTCGACCAGGGGGAGAACGGGAAAATCGCTTTAACGACGCAAATCTACCGCCCGACTCCCGCGAAAGGCGGTTCGGGACCGTCGACCGAAGCCTCCAACATTAATATCAAGACGACCGGCGCTTCCGTCATGGAAGCGGTTCGCGACATTCCGATCCAGCTGGGAAGGAAAGCCCAGTGGAGCCATATGCGCGTCATCGTTGTTGGGGAGAAGCTGGCCAGGAAAGCCGATATCGGCAAGCTGCTCGACTTCTTTTACCGGGACCACGAGCCGAGGCACAGCGTATCCCTCATCGTTGCGAAAGGGTCCGCGGCCAAATTGCTCGAAAAACAGCCGCTTGTCGAGCAGACGACGGGGCAGCAGCTGCTCAGGGCCAGGGAATCCGCTTACAACGATGCCGGCAAAACGCTGGATACGACCCTGCTTGATCTGGTCGTGCAGATGAGAAGCGCGCACAGCGATGCCGCCGTCTCTTACGTATATGAGAACAAAAAGGACAAGCAAACGTTTAACGCAGCCGGCCTTGCCCTTTTCAAGAAAGGGAAAATGACCGGCGTCCTGCCTGCGAAACAGGTGGAAGGTCTGCTCATGCTGCGAAACGAGTACAATGCCGGCGTCGTTGAAGTTGCCTGTCCCGGGAGGAAAGGGGAATCGGAGTCGCTGGAGATTCTTGTTTTGCAGACGAAAATAAAGCCCAGGCTTCGGGGAGACGAGGCAACCGTTCAAGTCCGGGCCCGGGCAGATGTCGCAATCGGCGAGCTGAAGTGTACGAGCATTGAAACGAGAGCGGATGAAGCCGAGCTTGTCCGCAAAACGGAAGAAAAACTGCAAAGCCAGATGGCCGGCGCGATCCGTGAGCTTCAAACCCGCAAAACGGATGTCATCGGGATCGGCAACCGGATTTATCGAATGAACCCCGGGAAGTGGAAGCAAATGAAAAAAAACTGGGACAATCAATTTGCGGAAACCCGTTTCGACATCCGCGTCGACGTGAGGATCGTGACAAGCGGAACCGCGAGCGGCAAACCCGTATTATCCGAAGCTCCGTAGAGGGAGGCGCCCCATATGATGGAACGAATCATCGTCCTGGTTGCCGTTTACGGCAGCCTGATTGCGCATGACAGGCTTCATTTGAAATCCCTGGATAAACCGGAGAAAGCCGTTTATCTGCTGCTCATGGCCGGCTCATTGTACCTTGCCGTTGATTATGCGGTCAACAGGAATTGGATTAATTTTCACGATTTGTTCGAACCTGTTTTCGGGGTGGCGGCGAAACAAATCGACGCGTTGCTGAAGGTTCGCAAATAACGGCGCTGACGCCGGGGAGGCGAGATGATGGATAAACAGCAAAAGATCAGCCACCTTCAGATCGGCGTGCTCTTTTTCGTGTTCATGACCGGCTCTTCCATCATCAATATTCCCGGTCCGCTCATCGCCAGGGCGAGCAACGGCGCCTGGCTGTCCCTTCTCATATCCGGCGGATTGGGAATGTTCCTGTTGGCGTGCATTCTCTTTCTGCAGCGCCGATATCCGGGCTTGACCTTCGTGGAATACAGCCGCAAATTGATCGGACCGTGGCTGACCGCCGCCCTGTCGATCGTGACCCTGTCTTTCCTTGTTCAAATGGAGTCGGCCATCGTCGTGGACGTCAGCTTATTCATGATCACCTCGATGCTGAGGGAAACGCCGATGTATGCTTTTACGTCTCTTATCTTCATGGTATCGGCCTTGACCGTTCGCGCCGGAATCGAGGTGATGGCGAGAATGTTTACGCTGATCATGCTGGTGGCCGCCGTTCTGATCGCAATGGTTCTGCTGTTTGCCTTGCCTGAGTACGAGCCGGCCTTCTTGCTGCCGGTTATGCCGGACGGGATCAAGCCGGTGCTCCACGGCGCCTATTTCACATTCGGTTTTCCTTATGCCGAAGTGTTCCTGTTTTCCATGCTTTTTCCGTTCGCCGCCCAAAGTTCATCCGGGCAATTATCCCGCACCATGGTCTATACCCTGATGCTGAATATTTTCACTCTGTCCGTTGCCAGTCTAGCCGCCATTATGGTATTCGGGCCATACGCCGGGGAAAGGCCGTACGCGCTTTTTGCCCTGGCGCGCATTGTCGAATTTGAGGAAGTTATTCAAAGGGTCGAATCGATCACCGGCATGGCGCTCATCGTCGGCTCTTACATGAAAACGAGCATTACGCTGTACGTGCTGAGCCTGTATTTGACCCAGCTATTCCGATTCAAGGACTACCGGACGTTTGTCATGCCGCTGGCGCTGATCGGATTTCTGCTCACGCTCGTCGGCTTTGACAGCGCTACCGAGTGGGCGGAAATCGTTACCGTCATCCATCCGGTATGGGCGTCGGCCGCGTTTGTCGTTCCGCTGCTGCTGGTCACGGCGGCGGCGTTGTTCAAGCGCGAATGATACGGTCGGCCGTCCGGATCGCCAGGGCAACGGTCGTCAGCGTCGGGTTGGCGGCTCCGAGCGAAGGCAATACGCTGTTGTCGGCAGCATACAGCCCGGAAATGCCGTGTATTTGGCCGTACCGGTCGGCGGCGGAAGTGGAGGGATCCTCGCCCATCCGGCACGTTCCGGATTCATGGTTGTCATCCCCGGGGGGGTGCAGGCACAGATCCGGCAGGCCGCCTGGGGAAATCAGACGGATTCCCGCGGCCGAGGCGGCCTGCCGCATGGCAGATGTCATTTGGCGGATAATCGCCCGATCCCGTTCACTGTACGAGAACTGGATCCGGAGCTCCGGCACCCCGTATTCATCCCGCCTCCAGGGATCAAGATCAAGCCTGTTTTCAAACCGCGATTCGACTGTGCCGAAAGCGCCGTAGAAACCGATGTCCCACTCCTCCCGTGCGGGTTTTTCTTCGTTATGGTAAAAGTAATAGCCTGCCGGTCCGCCAAACTGCAGCTGATAGGGGCGCTGCTCCGTCTGCGGAATCAGAATGCCCAGCGTTCCCAACACTTCGGGAAAGCTTCGGGTGCTTACGGTTCCTCTGGCGGTTATAAACGAATGGTTGGTGAGATAACGGCCGATCGCATGCCCCTGAATGCCCGAGTTCAGCAGCAAGCGCGGTGTTTCATAAGCGTTTGCCGCCAAAACGACGGTTTTAGCTTTGAGTAAATAAGATTGTTTGGCCGTGGTCATGACCCTCACGCCGGCCGCCTTTCCGTTCTCCGCAATCACCTGAACGGCGCGTGCTTTGACCGCCAGGTCGAACGGCCTCCGGTTAAGCGCCCTTCCCAAAAATATCATCGAGCTGAAAATCACATTGGAGCGAATTTCTCCGTATCGGGTCGATTCAAGATCAGCGGCCAGCGGAGCGTATACCGCTTCCGGAAAGCCGTTGTTTCGCAGACGGTCAAGCAGAATTTCCGTGATCGAAGAATCCTTGGCATAGTCCTGCGTAACGTTCATAGCCCGTTCGGCGATATTGTAGTATAACTCCATCTCCTGCGGGGTCACAGGCCATCCGGCAAGCGCGGAAGCATGCATTCGCGGACTTACCGCCCCCCAATGCACCGTTCTTCCGCCAAGGGCGAGAAACGTTTTCGCGCCTGAATATTCCGGCAGGAACCGCCCGAACCGATTCCATAATTTCGGATTTTCGATAAATCTCCCCGCACGCTCGCCATTAAACGTGGGAATATTCCAGGTATGCGTCGGCAGCAGCAGATCTCCCGCCTCCACGACTCCGATCCGTTTCCCGTTTGCCCCCCACTGCTCGCATAATCTCCACAGGACGGCTGCTCCGCCTGCCCCGGTGCCTACGATGACCGCGTCATATTCCGTTTCCGCCATTCGCTCCAAGGGCGTAAGCGGAATCCAGTCTATCAGATAAGCCCTCGGTTCAGGGGGCGGGCACATGGGAACTTCGCCCGTCCCGGATGAAGAAGGAAGCCTTACTTGTCTGCCGGCGATGTTGTGATCGGGATTCGCGATATGCGGATTGAGGGAAATAAGCTCCGTTATCCCGATACCGTTCTTGGCGGCGATCGTTCGAAGGGAATCTCCGGCATCGGCCACATAGAATTTCATTGGCATCACAGCCTTTTGATCAAATTTGTTACTATATATGACGCCATTGCGTGTTCAAGAAGGAATTCCGGTATTTTTCTAAAAATTGGACTCATATAATGGGAATACCTGTCGGGGAACGTTCGGAAGGAGCGGAGCAACATGATCAGAGTGACGATCGGGAATCGGACCGTAGAGTTGAAAACGATCAGAGTCACGATATGGAATGAATTTGTTCCCGAGAGAACCAATCCGGAGGCAGCCCGCATTTATCCGGACGGCATTCACAAGGCTCTTGCGCAAGGCCTTGAGCCGTACGGATTTCAGATTCGCACAGCCACACTGGATGAGCCGGAGCACGGCTTGACGGAAGAGGTGCTCAATCAGACGGAAGTGCTGATCTGGTGGGGGCATCTCGCCCACGAGGAGGTCGCCGACAAGGTTGTCGACCGAATATATGACAGAGTGCTGAACGGGATGGGGCTGATCGCGCTGCACTCGGCGCACTTCTCGAAAATATTCAGGAAATTGATGGGCACAACCGCTGACTTGAAATGGAGAGAAGCTGCCGAGAAACAACGATTATGGGTCGTCAAGCCCGCCCACCCGATCACGGAAGGATTGGGCCAGTATTTCGAGGTCGAGCAGGAAGAGATGTACGGCGAGTTTTTCGATATCCCGGATCCCGATGAGCTGATATTCGTCAGTTGGTTTCCGGGCGGTGAAGTGTTCCGCAGCGGCTGCGCGTTTTATCGCAGGCTCGGAAAAATCTTTTTCTTCCAACCGGGTCATGAAACGTATCCGACCTATTATAACAGCCAGGTCTTGCGGGTCATAGCGAATGCGGTGCGCTGGGCCGCAACCGCTCACGGAGCCGCGCCGGTATTCGGCTTTTCCAAGCCGCTTGAGGAGTAACAGAAATTCGCGCTGAACAACGAAGGCGCGCTGCTGCAAAATGAGCCGTTTGCGGTAAACGGCTCCGCTTATCTGCCGCTGCGCTTTATCAGCGAATCGCTCGGCGCCACAGTCGACTGGGTTCAACAAGATGACAACATATCGATCGCGATGCGGTAAAACATAAGGTTGTTTTCCGGGGTTTCTCGGAAACAGCCTTTTTTTGTCGTCAACGGTCGGTTTATTGCCCCTTTATATTCATTAAAATTCATATATATTCATTTCAATTTGAATATATATGATTGTTATTGACAATGAATGAGTTTTTATATATGATTTGAGTAAGTATCAAGCAGGCATTATCATTTTAAATCAGTTTCATTAAATTTGGTCTGAAGGGTGGTAGTTGCAAAAGGATATTATGAAAGCGTTGTCTGAAACCGCTGCATGTCACATCATTTTTTTGAAGGAGCACAGAGAGAACCTGACTGATAAGGAGACTTGAAATGAAGTTTGCAACCCGGCTTAATTCGTTCAATAACAGTTCTATCGTCGAAACGCTTGATCAAATTGCGGTAGTATCGGGACTCACCCATGTGGACCTGAACTTTCCGGAGCATTTTCAAAGCCATTCGGTTGAAGAGATCAAGGCTGCTCTGGCACGAAACAATCTGCAACTGAATGCAATCGCGCCCCGATTCAGAAGTCAATTCATAAACGGAGAGTTCGGCAATTCGGATTCCGGGATTGCACGGAAGGCGATCGAGCTGTGCAAGCAATCCATCCATGTTTGCCGCGAGCTGGGCGGAAGCCATATCATTATATGGCTCGGCTATGAGGGCTTCGATTACGCCTTCCAAATCAACTATGCCAAGGTTTGGAAGCAAGTGGTCGACGCGTTCAGGGAAATATGCGCATACGGCGACGAACTCAAAATCAGCATCGAATACAAACCGTTCCAGCCGCGCGCCTACTCGTTCATTTCCAGCTACGGCGATACGCTGCTTATGGTTGGTGACGTCGGGGCGCCGAATCTCGGCGTAACGCTCGATTTTTGCCACATGCTGATGAAGGCGGAGAATCCCTCCTACGGTCTCAGTTTGGTGGCGGAACGGGGCAAGCTGTACGGCGTGCATCTTAATGACGGAAACAAGCTGAATGACGACGGCTTGATTGTAGGTTCCGTCAATTTCGCGCAGTCGCTCGAATTCATCTTTTATCTCAAGAAATACGGCTACAACGGCGTCGTTTATTTCGATACCTTCCCGGAAAGAGAGCAGCCGCTGGAGGAGTTGAGAGCCAACATAGCCATGTATGAGAAGCTGGATAGTTTGATCGAGCAATTGGGCCTCGACCGAATCCAGTCGATTATCGACCGGAACGATGCGATCGCCGCGCAAGAAATCATGTTTGCTTGTTTGAAGTAACGAAAGCTGCCGGTGTGCTTTGCCATTAACTATTGGGGGAATTACAATGAAAAGAAACGGAATGTTGAAAGCGTTTGTGATCATGCTTGCCTTAACGATTTTTGCGGCGGGCTGCGGCTCGAACTCGACCGGCCGGAATGAAGCGGCGGAAACGGAGGGCAACGCCGCCTCCGCTTCGTTCAATCCGGATCAAGCGGCGGACGGCATTGACTTCAAGCAATTGCGGGAGCAACTCGGCGCAGTGCCGAAGCCGGAAGGGACGATTAAGCTCGGCGGTGTATCCAAGGCATTCGAGAACGAATACTGGCGGACCCTGAAAGAAGGCATGGAGATTGGCGCAAAGGATATGCAGGCTCAAGGCTTTGATGTCAGCATCGACGTCAAGGCGGCGCAGGGGGAAGGCGACGAACAAGGCCAACTATCCGTGGTCAAGGATATGATCAACAAGAAATATTCCGCGCTGCTGCTGTCCCCGATTTCCGACGGCAACCTGACGCCGGGTGTGGAAGACGCGAAGAAAGCGGGCATTCCGGTCGTCAACGTCAATGACGGACTTATTGCAACCGCTCCCAACTATGTAGGTCCCAAAGCGATTCAGAATGGCGAATTGGCAGCGGAATGGATTTCCGGCAAAATTGGCGGTCAAGGCGAGGTTGCGATCGTCATCGGTATGCCGAAGGCGTTTGCCGCCCGCCAGCGGACGGCCGGCTTCGAGAATTGGATGAAGGCCAACGCGCCGGACGTCAGAATCGTCGAGAAGCAGAACGCGGACTGGGATCGCGCCAAGGCGAAGGACCTGGCGGAGACCTGGATCAAGAAGTATCCGGATTTGAAGGCGATTTTCGCCAACAACGACACGATGGCGCTCGGTATCGTCGAGGCGGTAAAAGCATCGGGCAAGGATATTCTGGTCGTGGGCGTGGACGGAATCGGCGAAGCGTATGAATCGATCAAAAAAGGGGAGTTATCCGCCACGATCGATTCCTTCCCGAAATACAAGGGACAGATCGCTGTAGAGGTAGCGGTCCGCATCCTTGGCAAGCAGGAAGTGCCGCGCGTCGTCTGGACACCGCAGGCGTTGATCGACAGCACCAACGTCGATAAAGCGGCGGAAGAAATCATCGGCTGGGAATCGGCAAAGTTCGAATAAACTCGCAAGCTGATCATTCGGGGAGCGGCCGGAGAGAGGATAATCCGGCTGCTTCTTTATAAAAGGGTGGACGGTATGACGCAAAATCCGATTATAAACTTCAGGGCCGTAACGAAAACGTTTCCCGGACAGAAGGCGCTCGATAACATCAGCTTCGACATCATAAAAGGCGAAGTGCATGCCTTGATCGGTGAGAACGGTGCCGGGAAGTCGACGCTGCTCAATATCCTGCACGGCATTTATAACGAGTACGACGGGGAAGTATGGATAGCGGGCGAGAAGGCCGCTTTTCGCAATGCCCAGGATGCTTTGAACAGAGGGATCTCCAAGGTTCATCAGGAAGTTAGTTTGATTGCCGATTTGACGGTGGGGCAGAACGTGGCGCTCGGCTACGAGCCGATGAAGGGACCTTTCATTGACTTCAAAAAGCTTCACGCCGAAGTTGACGTCATACTGAACCGGCTTCGGTGCCGATTCAGAAGCACGGATCCGGCCGGGGGGCTAAGCACTGGGGAAATGCAAATGCTCTCGATTGCAAAAGCGCTTTTTCACCGATCCCGGATCATCTCTTTTGACGAGCCTACCGCGGCGCTGACCGAGAATGAGACCGGCGCCTTGTTCGACATCATCAGGGAATTGAAGGCCAACGGTATAACTGTCATTTTTATCTCGCACCGGCTGGATGAACTGTTTAAAATCTCGGATCAAATTACCGTGCTGCGCGACGGGAGGCATGTCGGCACCTTTAGGGCGGAGAGCATTACTCGTAAACATCTGATTCAAAGCATGGTGGGGCGGGATGTGGCTGCCTTCGCGGAACGCAAAAAACCGGGCCTTTACACGGACGAGGTCATTCTGGAGGTCAAGAACCTCTCCAGAAACGGTGTTTTTCACGATGTTAATTTTCAACTGCGCAAAGGAGAAATCCTCGGCTTCTCTGGGCTGGTCGGCTCGAAACGGACGGATGTCGTGCGAACGCTGTTCGGTGCGGACGAGAAATCGTCAGGCGATATTTACGTGAAAGGCAAGAAGGTGAAGATCAGAACGCCGAAGCAGGGCCTGAAGCATGGAATAGGGCTTATACCCGAGAACCGCAAAACCCAGGGGTTTGTCCATGTATTCAGCAATACCGTCAACATGGGGCTGGCTTCGATGGATAAATTTTCGACTTTCGGCTTCATTAACGATAGCAAGCGGGATGACAATTGCCGGCATTATGCCGGGGAGATCAGGCTGAATCAGAAGGATCCCGAATATATGACTTCTAACCTGAGCGGCGGTAATCAGCAGAAGGTTGTACTCGGCAAGTGGCTGACGACCGACGTCGATATATTCATTTTCGATGAACCGACCAAAGGGGTCGACGTTGGGGCGAAGGCTGAAATATACAGGCTGATGGAGAGTTTGCTGGAGGCCGGCAAGTCCATCATTATGGTGTCCTCGGAGCTTCCCGAAGTAATCGGGATGAGCGACCGCGTCATCGTCATGCATGAAGGGAAGGTCGTCAAGCAGCTGCAACGAAACGAATTAACCGAAGAAACGTTGCTGCATTACGCCATGGGAGGAACCGAATAACGCCATGAATAAACTAAACCGGTTGAGGTTGACAATGGGCAGGGAGATGGGCCTGGTCATATCGCTTATCCTGATGATCGCTATATTTACGGCTATCGATCCGATCTACTTGAGCCCTGGCAATTTACTTGATATTGTGGATCAGAGTACGATTAACGGGCTTCTTGCCATCGGCATTACATTTGTTATCATTACAGGCGGCATCGACTTGTCGATCGGCGCGATTATGGCGATTGTCATCGTTAGCGTAGGGACGCTGTTGACCAGGAACGGAATCAATCCGCCGACGGCTATTTTCCTCGGAATCGTGATCGGAGCCTTGATCGGCGCGTTAAACGGCCTATTGGTTACGAAGATCAAGCTTCAGCCCTTCATCGCCACCTTGGCAACGATGAGCGCCTTCCGAGGCGTCGCTTACATCATCACGAACGGATGGCCCGTTTTGGATATTCCACCGGATTTTCGCCGTATCATGGATGGCGACCTGGTCGGAAATTTCCCGGTATCGATCCCGATTCTGCTCGGCTTTGCCGTTGTCGGCCATGTGTTGCTGAAGAAGACGCGCTTCGGCACGTTTGTCATTTCGATGGGCGGCAACGAGGAGGCAACGCGGTTATCGGGAGTCAACGTGAATTATAACAAGGTCATGACTTATGCGTTCTGCGGTGTTGGCGCGGCATTGGCAGGCATGGTGATGCTGGCGCGGCTCGGCACGGGCGAGCCGACGGCGGGACAAGGCTATGAGCTGTACGCGATCGCCGCAGCGGCAATCGGCGGCACGAGCCTGGCAGGAGGCAAAGGAAGCATTCTCGGAACGTTATTGGGCGCACTTCTGCTGTCGGCATTGAAAACGGGATTGGTCGTCGTTGGCGTCGATGCCTTCTGGCAATATATCGCGACAGGCGCGATCATCGCGGTCGCCGCTTATTTTGAAATCATTCAGGGTAAATTCAGCAGCATACGACATAAGCTTCTTGCCAAAAAAGAGAACAGCAAGCTGGCCGGATAGGAGCAAACAGCATGAAGGAAAAAATGATAACGGTGATCGGCAGCCTTAATTTCGATTTGATTTTCAAGCAAAAACGGCTGGCCGTGAAGGGAGAAACCTACCCGGCGGACAGCATGACGACGGCCGGCGGAGGCAAGGGCGCCAATCAAGCGGTACAATGCGCCAAGCTCGGGGTTGCCACTTATCTTGTCGGCGCGGTCGGGCGCGATGTGTTCGGCGATTATTTGCTGGACGGCCTGACGCAATACGGCGTAAACACGGACTATGTGAAAAGGGTGGACGAGACGACCGGTGTCGGTGTCGTGCAGGCGCTCCAGGACGGCACGATCTCGGCAACGATAGCCAAGGGTGCGAACGACACGGTAACTCGGTCGCAAATCGATGAGGTCGAGCCGTTGTTGGTTAAGAGCTCGATCGTGATTCTGCAGCTGGAAACGCCGGTAAGCGTGGTGGAATACGCAATCCGCAAAGCCCATGAGCACGGCTGCTACATCATTTTGAATGCCGCTCCTGCTTTGGAATTGTCGCCTGAGGCGTTGGAGAAGGTGAACTGCCTGGTCGTCAATGAGCCGGAAGCCAGCTTCTATTGCGGCGCGGCGATCCACGATCTCGATTCGGCCAAGGAGCATTGCACGAAGCTGTTAGAACAAATCGGCGATTTGTTGATCATTACGCTGGGGAGAGGCGGAAGCTTGCTGTATGACGGCATCCATAAGCTCCACGTGCAAGCTGCGGAGGTAGAGGCGATCGAAACGACCGGGGCGGGAGATTCCTATATCGGAGCGTTTGCGTGCAAGCTGCTTGAGGGCAAATCGATGGCCGAAGCTGCCGCATTCGCTTCCAAGGCTGCGGGAGTCACGGTAACGAAAATCGGAGCGCAGCCGGGTATGCCGACGGCCGTCGAGCTGCAAGCGGATTGTTCCGTATGATTTGTGCTCTGTGTTATAATTTGTTATGTATTTGTTTACCTTGGAGCAACAAATGTGCGAGGGCTGAGGTGCATGAAATTATGATACCGTATGTTCGAAGAAAGCAGATCCTTGAAGAGGTCGAGAAAAAAGAAATTGTGTATGTGGAAGAACTCGCCCAAACCATGAAGAACACCTCATTGTCTACCATTCGCCGGGATCTGCGCATACTGGCCGAGGACGGGCAAATTGAATTGCTGCGAGGGGGAGGCGTCCGGATCAAGGAAGACGCATACGAAACGCCAATTCAAACGAAAGAAATGCTTAATATCGAGAAAAAGGATCAAATAGCAAAATTTGCGGCTTCCTTGGTCAATGACGGAGACGTTATTTACATCGATTCCGGAACGACTGTGCTCGAAATGATTAAGTACCTGAAACATAAAAACATAAAAATAATCACCTCCAACACGAAGGTGTTTGCGCAAATCGCCGACGCAGCGTTTTCATGCATCGTGTTGGGAGGGGAAGTAACGAAATCGCTTGCTTCGATAGCCGGGGCGATGACCGATACGCTGCTCGGCGGTATGTTTTTCGACAAAGCGTTCCTCGGAGCAAGCGGCTATAACCTGAAGAGCGGCATTAACACGCCGGATCTGAAGGAAGCGAAAAAAAAGGAAATCGTCAAAAACAATTCTGCCGAAACGTATGTGCTGGTTGACAGCTCCAAAGCGGGTAAGACGACGTTCTGCAGAGCTTTCGGTATAGAGGAATGCATCATCATCACCGATGAATCGAATGAAATATTGGAGAAGAACGCTAAATATTTTGTTGCCCCCGAGATTGCAAAGGAGCATATGCAGAAGGCATGATCAAGATCGGGTTTATTCGCCACGGGACAACGGAGTGGAATTTGCTCGGCCGCATGCAGGGACAGATGGATACGCCGCTGGCGGAGGAAGGAAGAACGCAAGCGCTATTGCTCGCTCACCGTCTGGAATTTGCCGATTGGGACGGTATGTTGTCAAGCGATCTGATAAGGGCGCAAGAAACGGCTGAGCTTGTGAGCCGTTCGTCCGGTATTCCCTTTTGGGGCGCGGATGCCAGGCTCCGCGAGCGGGGGTTCGGGGAGCATGAAGGAACGACGCTTGCGGAGAGAGTCGAGCGTTGGGGCGACAATTGGCGGCAAGTGGAGGTCGGGAGGGAGCCCATCGAATCGGTGTTGGCGAGATGGGATTCTTTTTTTTATGACATGGGAAGCAACCGAAAAGACAAACGTGTGCTCATTGTTAGTCATGGAGGCTTTATCGAGCCTGTGCTGGTTCACCGCTTCGGCGCGGAGGTGCCGGAGCATCTGGCGAACGCCTCGCTGTCGGTGACCGTGCTTGACCTGGCGGAGTGGCGGTGTGATCTTCTGAATTGCACGAAACATTTGGAGCATAAATAGCGCAAATAAGCATCTTCCGGGATAATCAACGTTGGAAATTATCCAACCGGACGGCCTGTTTTCGCTAATAGGGGCATTTTATGTTGGATGGAATGTAGGAAGGAACACGCAGGGAAACGGGTGCGCGTGAGCGCGCGGATTCGCGGATTGATCTATGGCGGTGAAAAAAAGGAGCCGATTCCGAAAAGTCGTACGACCCCGGAATCGGCTCCTTTTTTTGTTAAAACAGCAACTATGCGCGTATCATACGGCTCTTAATTTCAAGCCTTCCGCCCGGCCCGCTTCGATAATTTGCCGGGCGCGCTCAACCTCCTGTCCGGTCGGCGTCGGGACGCCGGCAAGCGGGTACGGCATGTCAAGTTCCTGCCATTTATAGACGCCCATCCGGTGATAAGGCAGCAGTTCCAGCTTTTGCACGCCCCGCAGCGTTCCGACGAACCGGCCCAGCTCCAACAGATCCTGATAGCCGTCCGTGACGCCGGGAATGAGCACATGGCGGATCCACATGCTTTTGCCCAGGTCCGACAGGTGGCGCGCAAAGCGCAGGATTCGCTCGTTCGACTGGCCTGTCAGCGTCTCGTGCCGTGCGTTGTGCATTTGCTTCAGATCGAGCAGCACCAGATCGGCGGCGTCCAGCAGGCCGGAGGCGTCGGCGTGCGACGGCTCGCAGAAGCCCGATGTGTCGAGGGCGGTGTGAAGGCCGAACCGGCTCTTCACCTCTCGAAGCAGGGCGGCCACGAAGGGCGCCTGCAAGGTAGGTTCGCCCCCCGTTACGGTAATGCCTCCGCCTGAAAGCCTGTAATAGTCGACATACGGCTCTATTTCCGCGAGAACGGCCTCGACGTCCATCGGTTTCCCTGCCGCGGTGTCCCAGGAGTCGGGGTTGTGGCAGAATTGGCAGCGGAGCGCGCAGCCCTGCATGAACAGGACGAAGCGGATGCCCGGACCGTCCACTGTGCCGAACGTGTCGAGGGAGTGGATGCGGCCTCTGGTCTCGGAATCGGGATGGTTATGCCGGCTCGTGCTCATGGTGCAAAACCTCCAGACTTGTTGCCTATCGAAAAGGATAAGTTTTTCTCACATCGACCCGTGGAACGTCCGGCTCAGGACTTCCAGCTGCTGCTCGCGCGTCAGCTTGATGAAGTTGACGGCGTAGCCCGATACCCGGACGGTCAGCTGCGGATACTGCTCGGGATGCTCCATGGCGTCCAGCAGCGTCGCGCGGTCGAATACGTTGACGTTGAGATGGTGCGCTTTTTGCGACATGTAGCCGTCCAGCAGGGCGGTCAGGTTATTCACTCTGGCTTCAGGCTCGCGTCCCAAAGCTTTGCCTACGATGGAGAAGGTGTTCGAGATGCCGTCAAGCGAATCGCCGTACGGCAGCTTCGCAACGCTGGCGAGCGAAGCGAGCGCGCCTTTGCGGTCCCTGCCGTGCATCGGGTTGGCGCCCGGCGCGAATGGTTCGCCCGCTTTGCGGCCGTCCGGCGTGGAGCCGGTTTTCTTGCCGTAAACGACGTTGGACGTGATCGTCAATACCGACTGCGTATGAATGGCGTCCCTGTAAGTCGGATGCTTGCGCAGCTTCTCCATGAACACCCGCACCAGCTCCACGGCGATATCGTCGACGCGCGGATCGTTGTTGCCGTACTGCGGGTACTCGCCCTCGATCTCGAAGTCGACCGCGATGCCTTTCTCGTTGCGGATCGGCCGCACCTTGGCGTATTTGATCGCGCTCAAGGAGTCGGCCACTACGGACAATCCGGCGATGCCGCATGCCATCGTGCGAATGATGGAGCGGTCGTGCAGCGCGAACTCGAGACGCTCGTAGCAGTATTTGTCATGCATGTAGTGGATGATGTTCAGCGTGTTCACATACAGCTCCGCCAGCCAGTCGAGCGTGCCGTCGTAACGGGCGCGGACTGCGTCGTAGTTGAGCACTTCGTCCTTGACAGGCTCCGTTGCCGGTGCGACCTGGATGCCGAGCTTCTCGTCGATTCCGCCGTTGATCGTGTAGAGCAGCGCCTTCGCCAGGTTGGCGCGCGCCCCGAAGAACTGCATCTGCTTGCCGACCCGCATCGCGGACACGCAGCAGGCGATGGCGTAGTCGTCCCCGTAGACCGGGCGCATGATGTCGTCGTTCTCGTATTGGATGGAGCTCGTCTCGATCGATACCTTGGCGCAGTAATCCTTGAAGCCTTGCGGCAGCTCCGTCGACCAGAGCACCGTCAGGTTCGGCTCCGGCGCGGGGCCCAGGTTGTACAGCGTATGGAGGATGCGGAAGGAGCTCTTCGTGACGAGCGTCCGCCCGTCCTCCGCCATGCCGCCGATCGATTCGGTCACCCAGGTCGGGTCGCCGCTGAACAGCTCGTTATAATCCGGCGTCCGCAGAAACTTGACGATCCGCAGCTTCATGACGAAATGGTCGAAAATTTCCTGGGCTTCCGTTTCCGACAGCGCGCCTTCCCTGATGTCGCGTTCGAAGTAAATGTCGAGGAAGGAGGAGACGCGTCCGAGGCTCATCGCCGCGCCGTTCTGTTCCTTGATGGCGCCGAGATAGGCGAAATACAGCCATTGCACCGCTTCCTTCGCGTTCTGCGCCGGGCGGGAAATGTCGTACCCGTAGGAGAGCGCCATTCTTTTCAACTCATCGAGCGCGCGGATTTGCTCGGAATGCTCCTCGCGCTCGCGGATGACCGATTCCGCCATGGCCGCCTTCTCCGTCTGGCGGAGGTCGTCCTTCTTCTCCTTGATCAGCCGGTCGACGCCGTACAGCGCGACGCGGCGGTAATCGCCGATGATGCGGCCGCGGCCGTATGCGTCGGGCAGGCCGGTAATGATGCCGGCTTTGCGGGCGTTCCGCATGTCGGCCGTATAGGCGTCGAACACGCCCTGGTTATGCGTCTTGCGGATGTCCGTGAACAAGCGGACGATCTCGTCGGGCAACTGGAAGCCGTATGCTTCGCAGGCGTCCTGCACCATCCGGATGCCGCCGAACGGCTGGATGGAGCGTTTGAACGGCGCGTCCGTCTGCACGCCGACGATCTGCTCCAGGTCGCGGTCCAGATAGCCGGGTCCGTGGGAGACGATCGAGGACGGCGTATTCGTATCGACGTCCAGCACGCCGCCGCGCTCCCGTTCCATGCGGGTCAGCACGCTGACGATTTCCCACAGACGGTTCGTCGCTTCCGTCGGGCCGGACAGAAATGTATCGCCGCCGGTGTAAGGGGTGACGTTCGCGATGATGAAATCGCGAACGTTGACCCGATCGGTCCAGGCTCCTGTGTTGAAGTCTCGCCAAGCATCGAAAGAACCGCCGGACTGCAAGGTTTTTTCCAATAGGGACATGATGGTTTCCTCCATTTCCGTCTAGTCTGTTGTTTTTCGGGGCCCCCGAACAGTAATCGGAATTATCTGCGAAGGCCATCTTCACTTTTTGGGGAGTAGTTGCCGTAAAACGCTCTGCGGTAAATGTCGGCCAGCTCGGTCACGAGCGGCAGGCGCGGGTTTGCCGTGGTGCATTGATCCTCGAAGGCGCGGTCGGCCAAATAGTCGGCCTTCGCCTCGAACGCTTCGGCATTGACGCCCGCGGCCTGGAAGCTTTCCGGTATGCCGAGCGAACGGTTCAGCTTGCGGATGGCATCGATCAGGCTATTGACGCCTTCCGCCACCGAACGGGCGGGAAGTCCCAGCATGCGCGCGATTTCGGCATAGCGCTCGTCGGCTTTGAAATGATCGTATTTCGGGAACGACTGGAACTTGCTCGGCCGCTGCGCGTTGTAGGCGATGACGTGCGGCATCAGAATCGCGTTCGTGCGTCCGTGCGCCGTATGGAACTCCGCCCCGAACTTGTGCGCCAGACTGTGGTTGATGCCGAGGAACGCGTTGGCGAACGCCATTCCCGCAATCGTCGATGCGTTGTGCATTTTCTCGCGGGCGACGGGATCGGCGGTCGCGAACGATTTCTCCAGATTCTCGAACACAAGCTGGATCGCCTTCATCGCCAGGCCGTCCGAATAGTCGCTTGCCATGACCGACACATAAGCCTCGATGGCGTGGGTCAGCACGTCCATGCCGGTATCGGCGACGACTGTCTTAGGCAGGCTGTAAACAAACTCCGGATCGATGATCGCGACGTCCGGCGTGAGCTCATAATCGGCCAGCGGGTATTTCGTGTTGCCGTTGTTCTTGTCGGTAATGACGGCAAAGGACGTGACCTCCGAGCCTGTGCCGGACGTGGTCGGGATCGCGACGAATTTGGCTTTCTGGCCGAGCCGCGGATATTTGTAGATCCGTTTGCGGATATCGAGAAATTTCTGCTTCATGCCGCCGAAGTCGGTATCCGGATACTCGTAGAAAAGCCACATCGCCTTCGCCGCGTCCATCGGCGATCCGCCGCCGAGCGCGATAATGCAGTCGGGCTGGAACCTGTTCATCACGGTCGTGCCGCGGGTGACCGTGTCGACCGACGGATCGGGCTCGACGTCGGCGAATACCTCGATTTGCACGGGCGACTGCCTTTTGCGCAGGTAGTACTCAATCTTCTCTACATAGCCGAGCTTGATCATCATCTCGTCCGTGACGATCAGAATGCGCGAGATGTCCGGCATTTTGGCCAAATACTGCGTCGAGCCCTTCTCGAAATACAGCTTCGGCGGTATTTTGAACCACTGCATGTTCACCGTGCGTTCGGCCACCCGCTTGATGTTCAGCAGGTTGACGGCCGAGACGTTGTTCGTCGTGGAGTTATGGCCGTAAGAGCCGCAGCCCAGCGTCAGGGACGGCAGGTTCGTGTTGTAAATGTCACCGATCGCGCCGTGCGTCGAAGGCGAGTTGACGATCACGCGGCCGGTCTGGAGCCGGGATGCGAACAGCTCGATGATCCGGTTGTCGTACGAGTGGATGACCGAGGAATGGCCCATGCCGCCGTACCGGACGATCTCCGCCGCACGCTCGACGCCGAGCTCGGCCGATTTGACTTTGTAGCAGGCGAGCACGGGGCTCAGCTTCTCGGCGGATAGCGGATATTTCTCTCCGACGCCGTCCAGCTCGGCCACGAGAATTTTCGTATCGGCAGGCACTTCGATGCCCGCCATCTGGGCGATTTTGACGGCGGGCTGGCCGACGATGACGGCGTTGACCGCGCATTTTTCCGGGTTGATGACCAGCTTGGACACCGCCTCCGTTTCTTCCCGGTTCAGGAAGTGGCAGCCCAGCACGGACATCATTTTTTTCACCGGCTCGTAGATCGCCTCTTCCACAATGACGGCTTGCTCGGACGCGCAGATCATGCCGTTGTCGAACGTCTTGGACAGGATCAGGTCCGTGACCGCCTGCTTCAGGTTCGCGGTTTTGTCGATCAGGCAGGGCACGTTGCCGGGTCCGACGCCGAGCGCGGGCTTGCCTGTGCTGTATGCGGCTTTTACCATCGCGGATCCCCCCGTTGCCAGCACGAGGGCGACGCCTTCGTGGTTCATCAGCAGCCCCGTCGCTTCCATGGACGGCTGTTCGATCCATTGGATGCAGTTGGCCGGCGCGCCTGCGAGCACGGCCGCGTCCAGCAGGATGCGGGCCGCTTCGGCGCTGCAATGCTGCGCGGACGGATGGAAGCCGAAGATGATCGGGTTGCGTGTCTTGATGGCGATCAGCGCTTTGAACATGGTGGTCGAAGTCGGGTTCGTGACCGGGGTCACACCGGCGATGACGCCGACCGGTTCCGCGATCATTTTGTAATTCTCGTAAGGGTTCCGTTCGATGACGCCTACCGTCTTGTCGTATTTGATGCTGTGATAGATGTACTCGGTCGCAAAAATGTTTTTTGTGATTTTATCCTCGTAGACGCCCCGCCCCGTTTCCTCTACGGCCAGCTTCGCCAGGTACATGTGCTTGTCGAGCCCGGCCAGCGCCATTTTCTGCACGATGGTATCGACCTGCTCCTGGGTGAGGGACATGAATTCTTCCTGCGCCTTCTTGGCGCGTTTGACCAATGCGTCGATTACTGATTTGGCCGATGGCTGCTCCTGCACCTTCGTTTCTTTAATTGCCATTCGATTCCACTCCCTGCTTCTGATTGGTTTTGCATTTATCGTACGCCACCTGGCATCCGGTCACTGTACGAAAAATCACAAGGAGCACGGAAGTTTTGGGGCGGTTCGCCGCGCGGACGGGACGGCGCCGGTCAAATCCGGCAAATTTCCTTCGGACAGGCCGGGCAGTCGGGGCAGCCCGCCGCCAGGCGCAGCGCCTCCAGGTTCAGAATCCGCAGCATGCCGCCTTCCGCGGCTTCAACGACGCCTTCGTCTTTCATGGCGCTCAGCATCCGGTTCACGCTTTCCCGCGTTGTGCCGACGAGCTCGGCCATTTCGCTGTTCGTCAGCTTGATGTCGATCAGGATGCCGTTCGGCTGCACGATGCCGAAGCTGTTGCTCAGCCTGATCAACGTGGAAGCGAGAGCGCCGTGCTTGCCGCCCATCAGCAGGTCGCGCAGCTTGGATTCGGTTTGCCGCTGCATGAGGCTCATCCACATGGCGAAGCGGAACGAGAAGTCGCCGGATTTGCTCATGAGCAGCTCCAGCTGTAGGCGGGAGATGACGCCGACTTCGACGTCGTCCATCGCCTCCGCGCTGAATCGATGGGCCGTATCCCAGGCGTCGATATCGGCCAGCAGATCGTTGGGCTGCATGATGGAGATCAGCAGATCCTTGCCTTCGTTGGTCGACTTGCGCAGCTTGATCCGGCCTTTGCGTACCCAGTATACGGATACGGCGTCGTCGCCTTCCCAGAACAGGTGGGAGCCGGCGGGTACTTTTTTCACATGCATAATGGAAGCGAGCTGGTCCAGCTGGCCCGCGGTGAACAGGGATGCGTTGCCGTCGTGGCCGCGTCCTTCCGCCGTTTTCGTATTGCGTTCCGTTTCGTTTGCGAAATAAATGCTCATTTTGTTCGTCCTCCCCGAATCTCGATGTCTTCATCATACCTGCGGGGGCTGGATAAGGTAATCAGGGGATTTCCTGATTTATCGGGCGTGAAAATCCTGAAAATGCTGTGAGGGTTATCACACCCCTTGCCTCGGGAAGGATGGAAAGTGCGGCAGGGACGGGCTGCTTCCCGCGCTCGGGGAACAGACTGTAACAATTCAGGGAATTCCCTGACTTACAAAGCGGGAGGGAACCTTTACAATAAGATCATAGCGCCTGGGAGAGGCGAGTGTGATCGATCGCCAGGTGTAGAGCAAGGCCGAAAGTGGCCGTCAATAGGGGCAAAGGTTGCTGCAAGGCGGAAAACCGCGTTACAGCAGCGGAAGCGGGCTCGGTGGCGGTCCGCAAGCCGCATGTTGCGTGTTGCAGCGGCGATAGATCGGGCAATTTGTATGAAGGAGGAAAGACGATGAAGACGATACACGCGGGGATCGCCTCCAGCATGGAGCGGTTGAGACTCGAGACATGCAGCGATTTCGCGGGACTCGGCTTGATCGATGCGGATACGCGTAAATTGCGCTGGCACATTGCGGCCGGCAGCATCAGCGAGCGGACGCTGCTCGTGGAACAGAAGCCGACGGCGGGATTGTCCGGCACGGCCATCCGCTCCGGTAGGCCGGCGCGCACGGATGCGGCGGTGACGGATGCGGAAAGGTTTCGGCTCGGCGAGCCTGTCATGCTGGGGGAACAGCTCCGCATCGCGGTGTCGGTGCCGATGGAATCGGCGGAAGGCATCCAAGGCGTTCTGCTGCTCGGCAGGCGATCGGGAGCAAGCTACGGTAAGGAAGAGTTGGAATGCGCGTGCCGGGCTGCCAGGGAAATTGCGCAAGGATGCTGAAGGCGTAAAGCGTTGGACGGACCGTACGGCCAAAATGAAATATGCAGATGCGACAGCAGTGACCGGAAGGGCCTGCCTCGAACTCGTCGATGAGTTTCGGGCAGGCTCTTTGTGTGGTGCGTTTGCCGATCTTTTCATGAAAGCCCGCTTCGGGAAAATATGCTATACTACGGGAAAAGAGGCGCGCGAATTCGTTTCCGCCGCAAAGGAGAGAGAACATGATCAAGCTGCTGATTTGCGACGATCACGCGGTGGTCCGGTCCGGTTTGAGCATGCTGCTGCATGGCAAGCACGATATCGAGGTAGCGGGCGAGGCGTCGGAGGGCGATGAGGCGATCCGGATGGCTCAGGAGCTGCTGCCGGATGTCGTGCTGATGGACCTCAGCATGCCGCACGGCAAGGACGGAATGACGGCGACGACGGAGTTGAAAAAGCTGCTGCCGGATACGGCGATCCTGATCCTGACGATGCATGACGACGACGAGTATTTGTTTCGGGCAATCCAGATCGGCGCTTCCGGCTATATCCTGAAAAATGCCCCGCACGACGAGCTGCTGTCTGCGATTCAATGCGTTGCCAAGGGCGACGCCTACCTATATCCGACGGCGACGAAGCGGCTGATGAGCGAGTATCTCGTCAAGATGAAGCAGGGCGGCGAGGGGGCCGGGCCGTATGATGCGCTGTCCGAGCGGGAGAAGGAAATATTGGCGTGGATTGCGAAAGGGTATTCCAACAAGGAAATCGCGGACAGTCTCGTGATCAGCGTGAAGACGGTGGAAACCCACAAGAGCAACCTGATGGAGAAGCTGGGGCTTAAAACCCGGCCGGAGCTGATCAAATTCGCGCTGAAGAAAGGACTGCTTACCTTTGAATAGAAACGGCGGCAAGAAATACCGGGACATCATCGGTGAAGACGTCGACTATCTGTTGTCCGTGCTTGAGGGGCAGATCGACGACAAAGAGCTGCTGGCCCGCATGAATCAGTCGCTCAAGCAGCTCGCGGACGTCAAGTTCGCGCTGGACGAATCGTCCATCGTCGCGATTACGGATGCGAAGGGCGTCATTCAATACGTGAACGACAAGTTTTGCGAAATCTCGAAATATGAGCGCGAGGAACTGCTCGGCCAGGATCATCGGATCATCAATTCCGGTTATCACGGACGCGATTTTTTCCGCGAGCTTTGGCGGACGATTGCGTCCGGCGAGGTATGGCACGGGGAAATCAGGAACCGGGCCAAGGACGGCAGCTTTTACTGGGTGAGCACGACGATCGTGCCTTTCCTGGACGATGACGGCCGGCCTTATCAGTACCTGGCGATCCGCAGCGAAGTGACGCAGCGCAAGCAGGCGGAGCAGGAGCTGAAGGAGATGATGGTCAAGGTCATCGAGATCCAGGAGGAAGAGCGCAAACGTTTCTCCAGAGAGCTTCATGACGGGATCGGCCAAAGCCTTTTCTCCCTGCTCATCAAGCTGGACCGGTTGATCGGCGACCATGAGGAGATCAAGGAGCTGAAGGCGCTGCGGGGCGAGGTGTCCGGCATGATGGAGGACATTCGCGGACTCGCATGGGAAATGCGCCCTTCGGTGCTTGACGATCTCGGCGTTGTGCCCGCGATCCGGACGTACGTGGACAACTATTCGCAGCATTTCGGCATCCGCGTTCATTTGGAGTGCGGCTTGAAGAGCCGGCTCGGCGTGATGAAGGAAACGGCGATCTATCGCGTCATTCAGGAGGCGCTGACCAATATCGCCAAATATGCGGATGTCATGGAGGCGCAGGTCTCTCTGACGGAACGGGACAACGAGGTGGAAGTGCGCGTCAAGGACCGCGGCCAAGGCTTTCATTCCGACCGTGTCGGACGCGGGGTCGGCTTGTTCAGCATGGAAGAGCGCGCAAGAAGCATCGGCGGCCGTCTGGAATTGACCTCCCAACCGGGACGCGGCACCGAGGTTCGTTTCTTTGTGCCCAAAGAGGAACACCAGTAAGCCGCAGCCATTAAATATGATCATCAAGGCCTAAACCCGCCATTCACAATGGACGGCGTTTAGGCCTTTTTGTATTGCAGCGCGATGCGCTCCTGAGCGTGCAGTAACGCCGGAATCCGGCTTTAAAGTGCCGCGATGAGCGGGGGCTGTCGGGGTTTTCCCTAGTGATTTTCCACACCGCAAGTAGGGGAATCGGACCGGGAAATTCAGAGTTTCCCCCGATACACAATGCAGCCGCAATGCCGCTAAGATTGGTTTATGCCAAAGAGGCAACACGATGGAGGGAAACAAACGATATGGATAACACAAAAGAGAGACTGGTGCTGGTCGGCAACGGCATGGCCGGAATCAACACGATCGAACAGATTCTGAAGCTGGCTCCTTCCCGCTACGACATCACGGTATTCGGCGCGGAGCCTTATCCTAATTATAACCGGATCATGCTGTCTTATGTATTGGAAGGCAGCAAAACGATCGACGATATCATCCTGAACGGATGGTCGTGGTATAAGGAAAACAACATTACGCTGCACACCGGAACGAACGTGACCCGTATCGACACGCGGGAGCGGACCGTGCATACCGATACCGGCCTTGCCGTTCCGTACGACCGGCTCATTATCGCGACCGGCTCCAACCCGATCGTGCTGCCGATTCCGGGCAAAGACAAGGAAGGCGTCATCGGCTTCCGCGACATTGCGGACTGCAGCGCGATGATGGAAGCGGCAAAAACCTTCAGGAAAGCGGCCGTTATCGGCGGAGGACTGCTCGGTCTTGAAGCCGCCAAGGGCCTGGTCAACCTGGGCATGGAAGCGACGGTCGTCCATCTGATGCCGGATTTGATGGAGCGCCAGCTCGATCCGACCGCATCCGCCATGCTGAAGGCCGAGCTTGAACGCCAGGGCCTGCAATTCCTGATGGAGAAGCAAACGGCCGAAATTTACGGCGAAGATCGCGTGCAAGGGCTGCGCTTCACCGACGGCACCGGGCTGGAGGCCGATCTGGTCGTCATGGCCGTGGGCATTCGCCCGAACACGGCGCTTGCCGCGGACAGCGGGATCGCAGTGAACCGCGGCATTCTCGTCGACGACTACATGCAGACCTCCGTTCCGGGCGTCTATGCCGTGGGCGAATGCAATGAGCACCGCGGCGTATGCTACGGTCTGGTCGCGCCGTTGTTCGAGCAAGGGCAAATTCTGGCGAAGCATATTACCGGCACCGACACGGCGCCTTATGTAGGCTCGGTCACGTCGACCAAGCTGAAAATCTCCGGCGTGGACGTGTTCTCGGCCGGCCAATTTCTGGACAGCAAGGAGCTCACGGTTCTCCGCAAACAGGACGAATGGAAAAACACGTACAAGAAGCTTTTGCTGAAGGACCGTACGATCGTGGGCGGCGTGCTGTTCGGGGACGTGACGGATTCGGCCGTCATCCAGCAGTGGATCCGGACCGGCGCGACGATGACGGACGAACTGTACGCAGAGTTCATGGGCACGGCGGCCGCAGTCGGCCGATCGCCCGCCGAGCGCATTGCCGCCATGCCGGATGAAGAAATCGTGTGCGGCTGCAACGGGGTTTCCAAAGGCGTGATCATTAACGCCATTAACGAGCAGGGCCTGACGACGGTGGACGAAGTAAAAGCATGCACCGGCGCCGGCCGTTCGTGCGGCGGCTGCCTGCCAACCGTAGGAAGCATTTTGCAGCTTGTGCTGGGCGACAAGTACGCGAATACCGCCGCCGCGAAAACCGGCATTTGCGGGTGCACGGCCTTCAGCCGGGACGAGGTGGTCGCCGCCATTCGCGAGAAGCGGTTGACCACCGTCCGCGAAGTGATGCACGTTCTGGCATGGAGCAACACGGAAGGCTGCTCGAAGTGCCGTCCGGCGATCAATTATTACCTCGGCATGGCGTGGCCCAAGGAGCATGCGGACGAGAAGGATTCGCGCTTTGTGAACGAACGGCTGAACGCGAACATCCAGAAGGACGGCACCTACACCGTCATTCCGCGGATGTACGGCGGGGTTACGACGCCCGAAGAGCTTCGCCGCATAGCCGAGGTAGCCGTGAAATACGACGTGCCGATGGTCAAGGTGACCGGCGGCCAGCGCATCGATCTGGTCGGCGTGAAGAAGGAGAATCTGCCGGACGTGTGGTCGGAGCTGGATATGCCGTCGGGCTACGGCTACGCCAAGGCGCTGCGCACCGTGAAAACCTGCGTCGGTTCCCTCTACTGCAGATTCGGCACCCAGGACTCGGTGAACATGGGCGTGCGCCTGGAGAAAATGTTCGAGCGCCTCGACATGCCGGCCAAGCTCAAAATGGCCGTCAACGGCTGTCCGCGAAACTGCGCCGAATCGTGCACGAAGGATGTCGGCATCGTCGGCAACGACGGCGGCTGGGAAATCTATGTGGGCGGCAACGGCGGCATCAAGCCGCGGATCGCGGACCTGCTGTGCAAGGTCAAAACGGACGAGGAACTGGTCGAGGTGACGGGCGCTTTCCTGCAATACTACCGGGAGGACGCCAAATATTTGGAGCGCACCTCGGATTGGGTGGAGAGAGTCGGACTCGACCGGATTAAGCAAGCCGTGCTCGAGGACGAAGAAAGCCGCGCGCAGCTGAATCAACGGATCGGCGTCGCGCTTGCCGAGGTCAAGGAGCCTTGGAGCGAGGTTGTCGGCGATCGGAGCATCCGCGAACGCGTATACGGCAACATCAAGTTGGAAATGAAATAGGAGTGAAGACAATGGAGAACAAAACGGTACTTGCAACGGATTCGATCCGTTACGTGACGGTCGGCCGCCTGGACGATTTCCTGGTCCGGATCGGCCGTACGATAGAAGTCGAGGGGAAGGTTATCGCCTTCTTCCGCGCAAGCGACGACCGGTTGTTCGCGGTGGACGACCGCAACCCTCACCGGAAGGGCGGACCCCTGTCCGAAGGCATCGTATCGGGTCACGATTTGTACGATCCGCTGTACGACACGAAAATCAGCCTGGAAACCGGACAAGTGTACGAGCCGGATTCCGGCAGCGTCCGGACGTATCCCGTCCGTGTCGAAGGCTCCGAGGTGCTGGTCGGTCTGCCGATTTCCGAATAGGCCGGGGAACCGAAGTCACAAATTCGCCGCCGATATATGTGATCGGCATCACACTTGCGGCAATATCGCATGCTTATACTTGATTCACGTCAAGAATACAGAGGGAGAGACAATCGTGCTTAACGAACAAACCGTTCAAATCATCAAATCCACCGTACCCGTGCTGGAAATTTACGGCACCGCCATTACGAAACGCTTCTATGAAAGGATGTTTGCGAACCATCCGGAGCTGCTGAACGTTTTCAATCACGCCAACCAGAAGCAGGGCAGACAGCAGACCGCGCTGGCCAACGCCGTCTACGCCGCCGCGCTGCATATCGACCGGTTGGAAGCCATTCTTCCGGCGGTGAAGCAAATCGCCCATAAGCACCGGAGTCTCGGCATCAAGCCCGAGCAGTACCCGATCGTCGGCGAAAATCTGCTCGCGGCGATCAAGGAGGTGCTGGGCGACGCGGCGACGGACGAGATTCTGCAGGCCTGGGCGGAAGCGTACGGGGTCATTGCGAAAGTATTCATCGACGTGGAGGCCGGCATGTACGAGCAATCCGAGCGCCAGGAGGGCGGCTGGGCGGATTTTCGGGCGTTCACGGTGGAGAGGAAAGTGAAGGAAAGCGCCGTCATCACCTCCTTTTATCTCGTTCCGAGGGATGGTCGAGCGATTGCGGCCTTTGAGCCGGGGCAATACATCAGCGTGAAGCTTAATATTCCGGGCGAGGCCTATACCCATATTCGCCAGTACAGCCTGTCGGACGCCCCGGGCAAGCCTTATTACCGGATCTCCGTGAAGCGGGAGGATGCGCTCGGAAACCTTCCGGCCGGGAAGGTGTCGATTTATTTGCACGAGCAGGTCGGGGAAGGCGACGAGCTGCTGATATCGGCGCCCGCCGGCGATTTCGTGCTGGACCGCAAGGATACGCGCCCTGTCGTCCTGCTTAGCGGCGGCGTCGGATTGACGCCTATGCTCAGCATGCTGAACATGCTTGCCGAAACGGAGCCGGATCGGCAGGTCACATTCGTTCATGCGGCTCAGAACGGGGATATGCATGCGTTCAAGGGACATGTGGAGGACTTGGCCCGCAAGCACGCGCAGGTGTCCGCCTACTGGTGCTACGATAAGCCGACAGCCCGCGATAAGGCGGCGAACGCTTTTCACAAAGAGGGATTTATCGATTTGGCTTCGCTGAAGTCGTGGGTTCCGGTAAAGGACGCGTGTTATTATTTCTGCGGACCTGTTCCTTTTATGAAGGCGATGCATCGTGCGTTGAAAGACTGGGGCATACCGGCCTCCGACATCCGCTATGAATTTTTCGGTCCGGCTGGCCGCCTTGAGGAGGATTCCGAACCGAAACAGGAGGAACTCGTTCAACGTTCTTAAGGACTGCACGGCTAACATTCAGTGGACGAATCGAAGGTGCAGAACTCAGGCGTCAGGAGGAGGTCCGGCACGTATCGTTCGGCGAATGGCCGAAAAGGGGCTGTCTCGAAGGTCTGAAAAGGCCTGGGAGACAGCCTTTTTGCATGGAGTTGTGCTTTCCGAGCCATTGTGCGCGGGCTGACCGCAGACAGTGGCGGGAAGGAAAGCGGGCACAGCGCGGAAAAACGCGCATGACAGGCGGAGGACGCTTAAATAGAGAAAAAAGTTCGCTAATAGTGAACAACGGGCACTATAAAATCGGGTTTTGCTAGCATGTCGGAGTATTGTAAAGTTTTTTCCCTATTAGGGAAAGAAACTCACTATATAGTGAAGATTCTTCACTAACCCGTTGCAAAGACGTCAGGAGACAAGGATTTAGCGAACAGAATGCGCTAATAACGCAATTTTTTCGCTAATGGTCGAACCCGGTGGTGTGGGGAACCGTACGGGCAGCAAGGACGAATGTATCCTGCAGGGAGCGGTACGGGTAGCAAGGGCGAATGTAGCGGAGCCGCTACCGGCCGGCCATTCCCCGCGAATGACCGGTTTTCTCGCCGCAGACTTTGTGAAAATAATCACCGCTAACCGGCGCGCGAAGAAGTACATTGAATATATACGACCGGGCCGGCGTTTCGCGCGAATGAAGGCCCCAATCCTTCCTTGAAGCAGGTGACCCATGGAAACAGAACAGTTGAAACTCGTCGAGGCGGTGGCTGTCAAGAAACATAAAATCTTCAGCAAGAGCAAGCCGCGATTTCTGCTTCGTTCCGTCATCGCGGGCATGTTTATCGGCTTCGGGGTGATCGCGGCTTACAAGACGGGCAACTTTTTTTACCTGGAGGATTCCCCGTTGGCTTACCCCGTCGCGGCCCTCACGTTCGGAGCGGCGATCATCCTGGTCGCATACGGCGGCGGAGATTTGTTTACCGGCAATACGTTCTATTTCACCTATGCCGCGTTGAAGAAAAAGATCAGATGGCCCGATGTTTTGCGCATCTGGACCGCCAGCTACTTCGGCAATCTCGTCGGCGCCGTCCTTTTCGCGCTCCTGGTGCTCGGGACCGGCCTGTTCGACGACGGCAGCGCCAACGGATTTCTCCTGAGCGCGGCGGAGAAGAAGATGAATGCGCCGGTGATGGAGCTTTTTTTTCGCGGGATTCTCTGTAACTGGCTCGTAAGCATGGCTTTCTACGTTCCGATGACGCAGAAGGGCGACGGGGCGAAAATGTTCACGATGCTGCTGTTCGTATTCGTCTTTTTCGTCTCGGGGTACGAACACAGCATCGCCAATATGGGCACATTCGCAGTTGCTTTGCTGATCGATCATCCGGATACGATCACGCTGGCAGGCGCCGTCCGCAACCTGATCCCCGTTACGCTCGGCAATATAGTCGGCGGCGGCCTGATGATGGCGGCGGTCTATTATTATCTGAATCGTCCGCTTCCGGGAGAAACGGAAATGAATGCGGAATCAAGTGATCTGGTTCACATTCACCGGAGCCAAGCGAATCTATAATGGATCGTACCACGGCGCGTTTCGCGCTTTTGAAAGGGAGGAATCGGACAATGGCACACCCCCATCATTACGAACCGGTTTATGAATCGCGGCATCATCCGCTGCACCTGAGGAAGAAGTGCTCGCCGCGCTTTGGGAGAAATCCAATGATTACGGCTACTGATCGGAAGTAAAGCAAGGGAAGGAGAAATCGTATGATCAGACGACGAAAAAGCCTGCTGGCTCAAGTGCCGCTTTTTAAATATTTGACGTCGCAGGAGCTGGAGGAGTTGAGCTGGTGCGCCGCGCTTCGGGACGTCGGCCGCAAGACGCTCATTTTCGCGGAGGGAGACGCGAAGGACGCCATTTTCTTCATCGTATCCGGATTGGTGAAAACCTATAGCGCCGGCGCATCGGGACATGAGAGCAATCTGGCCTTCCTGAAGAAGGGCGATGCGCTTCCGGGGGAAGGGCTGTTCTCGAGAAGCGTCTACGCCGTTTCCGCCTCGGCAATCGTCCAGACGCAGCTGCTTGTCCTGCCCTTCGGGCAGCTGATGAAGTTTCTGGCCGCCAACCCGAACGCGGCCGCTTCCATGATGCGGATGATGGATGAAGCGAATGCGGCGCTTCAGAAGCAGCTGCACGATCTGACCTGGGCCGGCTCCCGGAATCCCGGCCAGCTTTTCCTTTTGAAGCTGGCGGAGCATTACGATCATCCGCCCAAAGGCAAGCTGCGGATCGGCATTCCGATGACGGCTGATGATTTCGCCCACACGATCGGGTCGTCCAAGGAACTGGTGGACCGCCTGCTCCATCGGCTGCATGCGGAAGGCATTGCGGACATGAACCGTTCCGGGTTCGTGATCCACGACGTGGAGGCGCTCCGGTGCTGGCGGGATCAGGAGCAGGTGTAGACGCCGATGCAAATGAAGAAGAGACGGAGAGAAAGGCGTTCCCCGAAGCTTGGACTTCGGTCGGAACGCCTTTCTTGCTTATTTGGGGATGATTCAACGGTTCACATCCGGCAAATATCTTTCGTGCAACTCTCGCAATGGCAGACGTTCCGCAAATAATCGGGATCGTTGATGACGATTCGTCCCCTTTCCACGGATATGACGCCCTGCGACCGCATATCGCTCAGCATCCGGTTGACGCTTTCCCGGGTCGCGCCGATCATCTCGGCCATCTCCGAATTGGTGATCCGCTTGCCGATCACGGGACGGCCGCCGCGCTCGGGGCCATACATATTGGACAGGCGCAGCAGCAGAGAGCAGAGCGCGCCTGATTTGCCGTAGAGAAGCAGATCCCGGAACTTGCTTTGCGTCATCCGGTGGATCGTTCCCATCCAGTTCATGAATTCCAGGGCAAAGGCGCCGTTCGCTTGGAGAAGGCCGTTCACCTCCGCCTGAAGGATTTCGCCGGCCTCCGAATCTTCCAAAGCCCGCGCTTCAAACCTGTGGGCGGAAAGTCCGAGCGGATCGGGCTCGCCGAACAGATCGCCGGGAATGTGCAGATAGAGGGTGACCGACGTGCCGTCCCCCAGCGGCTTGGACACTTTGAAGCTGCCCGCGGTTACCAGGTACAGCCGGTTCGCGGGCTCGTTCTCCCGGTATAAACAATCGCCGGCCGACACCCGGACCGGCTTGGCGGTCTGCCGCAGCAGGCTGAGGCTGTCGGCCGAGAACACGGCGGACGTTCCTGCCGGAAGCGGGTTGACCGATTGCGCTTCGCGCTCCAAAGCTTCGTTTCTCTTCATTTCGACCGTCTCCTTCCCGGGACGCCGGGTTCGATGCCGATTCCCCGGAGATCCACAGTTCTCTAGTTCCAGCCTACCAGACCCGAATGCCGGCGAATGTGAGAAATGTCATTTCCGGAAGCGGAAAACCACAGCCGCGGCGCTCGTGGGCGCCGCGGCTTCTTTGTGTGTGAAGTATGTCACTGCGAAGGACTGAGCCGCGTCATATACTGGCCTTATCTCAAGAGGGAGGCCGGAAGATCAATGGCGACTGATTTCAAAGCTGACCGGTACGGACGTCGAATCCCTATGGCAGATCCAGCTTTTGATTTGTTAACCCCGGAAGATTATGAACGGCTATGCTTCGACTTCGGAAAAGAAACGGTTGATCCTTACGTCGAACTGATCGGCGCACAGATCAACCGGACCCGTAAAGCACAGAACAACAGAACCATTCGTCTATGGATAAAAAAAGACGCGGCGCGAAGAAGACATATCACAGGCCTGAAGAAAAAAAAGGACGGGCCCTCCGGCGCCTCTGCCCAATCCGGATAACCGTCAAACAATGCCCCTTATCTCCTCGAGCGAGCGGATTCCTTCCCGTGCCATCAGCTTCAGCAGCTCATTCGCCAGCGTACCGCCGGCCCGCAGGTTCATGAAATTATAGGTTCCGATCTGCACGGCGGCGGCTCCGGCCATTATAAATTCCAGCACGTCCGCGGCCCCGGAAATGCCGCCTATGCCGACGACCGGCACGGATACCGCTCGGGCGACCTGATGGACCATGCGCAGCGCGATCGGCTTGACGGCGGGACCCGACAATCCGGCGTACACCCGATCAAAGACGCTGCGCCGTTTCCGGATGTCGATGGCCATCGCCTGAAACGTATTGACCAGCGACAACCCGTCCGCGCCTTCCGCTTCGCACATGCGCGCCATTTCCGTCAGGTCGCGGGCACCCGGCGACAGCTTGACGAGCAGCGGAAGGTCCGTCGCCCTCCGGACGGCGCGGACGACTTCAAGCGCTTGGCCGGTTTCAAGCCCGAACTGCAATCCGCCTTCCTTGACGTTGGGGCATGAAATGTTCAGCTCGATCAAATCGGCGGCCCGCTTGCCGGCATCCCGCAGTCCGCGGCAGACGTCCGTGAGCAGCTCCGCGCCCTCCTTGTATTCCCCGACCGTTCCGCCGCCCAAATTCACGATGACCGCCGGCCCGTAGCTTGTCATCACTTCAAGCTCGCGATCCAGAAATGCCGGAAGGCCGGGATTTTCGAGCCCGATGCTGTTCATGAGGCCGGACGGCGTCTCATAAATCCGCGTACCGGCGTTGCCGGCCCGGGGGTGGAGGGTCAGTCCTTTTGTGACGATGCCGCCCAGTTTATCAAGCGGATACAAGGGCGCATACGGCTTGCCGAAGCCGAACGTGCCCGACGCCGTCAGAATCGGATTGGACAAGGGCACTCCCGCCAGCTCACAGGCTAAGGAGATCATGGAAGTCCACCTCCCCGGCCGAGAAAACGGGACCTTCCACGCATGCCTTGCGGTATGCGCCGTTTCCGGCGACCGCACAGCCGTTGCAAGCGCCGAGACCGCATGCCATGCGCTTTTCGACGGATACGTACAGACGTGCGCCCGTTCCCTCCGCTTTCCGGGCCAGCTGCGCCATAAGGGGAACCGGCCCGCAAGCGAAAATCGTATCGTATACCGCCGGCTCGACGCTGTCGGCCACCGTTCCGCCGGACACGACCGTCACATCCGGGTGCGCGCCGCGGAACCGGGAAACCCCGAACGGCTCACCGGAAAAGCCGAGGAACACCTTGGCTCCTTGCATCCGTCTGGCGGCAAGCAAGAGGGGGGCGACACCCATACCGCCGCCGACGATTGCGGTGCGCCCTTCGGGCTTGGGGAAGCCTTGGCCGAAAGGGCCCTCAAGGCGAAGATGATCGCCGGGCCGCAGCTCCGACAGCAGCCGGGTGCCGGTTCCGCCGACCCGGTACAGGAACGATATCGTCCCCGGGCCGATGTCGTGGATGCTGATCGGCCGGGACAAGACGGGAAAGGCTTCCCAGCAGCGAAGCATATAGAATTGGCCCGATTCGGCGCGGTAGTCTCCCTCGGCGGTCAGCCGGTAAATGCCCGGCGCAAGCTTTTCATTCGCGATCACGCGTGCCACATCGAATTCTCCTTTCAAAGGCAAGCTCCTCGCTTGACCTGATCCTCCACGCTACCGTATCACAGCCGGATTTTTCAACCAGTGACATTTCGCATAGAGGCAGGCCGGTTTACTTGTTGCACTTTTCACATGAAAAGGTGCACGGCCGGGTGCTTTTTGCGCATGTACCCTTCCAATCCGCACGGAGTGCGGTTCAAATGGGGAACGCCGGTTATCGCTCAACGTGATCATGCTCACAGCTTATCAAAGGAAAGAAGGATATAATCGGGTTATAACAAAACCTCTCTGAGGAGGATGAGTATCCATGAATGGCAAAACGTCGTTGCCGACGGTTTCCCAGGATTCGGCGAGACCGACGGATTTCATGTATGCGGTAGGGCGGCTGAAGGAAGAACACGACCGGCTGAACGAACAAGTGAAGGTTTTATATACCGACGCCTTGGAGGCGGGCAGGGAAACGGACGCGGATACCGCCCTTCGGCTGCTTGGCGGACTGCGCGAACGGACGGTGGCGTTCGCGCTGCAGCTTGAAGCGCATTCGGAATGGGAGGAGCGGGAGATGTTCCCGCTGGTCAGCGATTATTTTCATAAACGCACCGTCCCGTCGATAACCCCTTCGTTCTGGGTGATGGAAAAAGATCACGAGCTGGCCTTGTTGTTCATCGGGACCTTCATGGAGCTGACGGAGGACAACGTGCCGGCGGCCCGCATCGACCTGATCCGGCAAGCCGCTTCCAATATGGTGCAGGCGTGCCTCATCCTGCAGGAGCACTTCCGGCTGGAGGAAGAGCTTATTTTCCCGCTCGCCGACGAGATGTTGACCGATATTGACTATTTCTATTCCTAGCGGGTTCGGGTTCGCTCTTGTTCGCCCGCAATCACGGCAGCGCCCTCCGCTTTGCCTTCCGAGGCAAGGCGGGGGGCGCTTCTTTTGCCGGCCTTCTTTGAGTGACGAATCTCATATCGCCGGTTTATGAAAAGCGTTACGCTGATTTCATCCACCGAAGGAGGTTGAGATCGATGCAAAGAACGATAGACAGGCCGGGTGAAACCGGGCGGCCTTCCGATATGGTTGAGGCGGTGAGACGGCTCAGGGATGAGCATTCGGATTTGAGGCAAACGATCGAACGTATAGAAGCAGCCGCCGCCCGCGCGGACAGAATGGCTGCCGTATCGGCTGCGGCGAATGAAATAAGCGGCGTCAAGCAGCCGCTGGTCGCCTTCATGCATGCGCTCGAGCGGCATGCGGCGTGGGAAGAGGAGAACCTGATTCCGTTGATTGAAGAGCATATGCCTCGTTCGCATGAATCCGCGGTGCGCGATTCGATTTGGGTGATGGAGAAGGATCACCAGATGGCCACTGTGTATCTGCGGGTGTTTCTCGAGCGCTTGAACGAGTTCGGAGACCGTCCGAACGCGGGCGTCGTGGCGGATGCGGTCAGATGTCTCCTGCAGGGCTGCGTCCTGCTCAAGGAGCATTTCAGAATCGAGGAGCAAACGATATTTCCGGCGGTGGAGCAGCTTGTGGGCGAGACCGGGCTGTGAACGACCGTCCGTCCGCCGGTTCGGCGGGTGAGCGGAATAACGCCGGAATCCGGCACTAAAGTGCCCGACCTGTGTGGATATGCCTGACACTCACACGCCCTCCCTGATTTTCTTGTAATACTGCGTCGGCGACAGGCCGACGTACTTCTTGAACACCTTGCTGAAATAGAAAGGATCGTTCAACCCGGTCAAATAGCCGATTTCGTTCATGCTTAGGTGGGTGGCCTCGATCAATTCCTTCGCGTGATTGATGCGGATCAGGTTCACGTAGCGGATGATCGTATGGCCCGTCACCTCGCTGAACACCCGATTGATGTAGTCGTAATTGCAATCGAATTCCTGCTCGATCTCCGCGCTCGTGATCGGTTTCGTGTAGTTCCGGTGGATATAATCGAGCAGCGCATGCACTTTTACGAACGATTTCGTATTCCGCCTGTTGTTTTTCACCAGCTCCGCCATGAAGCTGTCGCGCGACGCCTCGATCAGAAACTCCGCGTATTTCAGGCCGGTCAGGCCCCGGTTATAATGTTTGCGTTTGTACAACTGTACGATTTCGTTCATCGCATGAATCGCTTGACGGAAGCTGTTTTTATCGGATAAAGTGAAATGCTTGGGCATATAGCAAAGGTTTAGATCGTGCAAATTTCTGAATTCGCCCGGCTCCGGGACAGGCTGCGTATTTTCCTCCAGAAAAAGCCGCTTCGCCATCGAGAGCACATCGTCCACCTGCACGGACCGGATATCGGGATGCTCGAAGTGGACATAGTAGTAATCGCAGACATGCCTGTCGAAGCCCTCATGGTCGAGATTCGGCTCCAGCATGAAAATATCGCCCTTCTTCAGCACGTACCGCCCGCCGTTCTCCTCGATGTGAAGCTCGCCGCTTTTGATAAAATACAGGATGTATTCATCAATGTTCCGTTTGAAATGGATCCATGGGCTTTTATACGAAACGAACCCCATATAGCGTATTTTTGGAACCGACTCCATGTTGATCGCAAGCATGCGCCTTGCCTCCCCGTCAATCCGGCCTGAAAGTCGCTATTGTACAAAAACTGTCTGTATCCGACATTCCCGTTCATTCTATCACATCCTATACTGGGAAAGAAGTTTCAACTGACCTGTAGATGAGGGATGGTGGATATGAAAAAGTTGAAAATCGGCGTTATCGGCCTGGGCGGCATCGCGAACTTTCACATTTCGGGTATTCTGGCAAGCGCGGACGCCGAGCTGTGGTCGATCTGCGACGTGAACGAAGAAGCCGTTCTGAAGAGAGCGGAAGAGTTGAACATACCGGAATCGCGGCGTTACCTCAACCATGAGGAAATGCTCAGGGATCCCGACTTGGACGGCGTTTTCATCGGCACACCGAACTTTAACCATTTTACGGTCGCTTATGAGGCGATCAAAAACCGCAAGCCGTTCGCGCTCGAGAAGCCGGTCTCCCTCGATACGAGGGAAGCGGCCATGCTGAAGGAATTGCTGGAGGCCGATCGCGTTCCGCATATGATTTGTTTTACGTACCGCTACAAGGCGGCGGCCCGTTACGCGAAGCAGCTGATCGGGCAGGGCGCGCTCGGCAAAATCAACCATATTTACAGCCAATACCTGCAGGGCTGGGCGATTAACGAGGACATTCCGCTTGTCTGGCGTTTTCAGAAAGCACTTTCGGGCTCCGGCGCGTTGGGCGATCTCGGCTCGCATATGCTGGACCTGCACCGTTTTCTTGTCGGCGAGACCGAGAAGGTGATCGCGGACGCCGGCACGATCGTGAAGGAGCGCGGCCGGATCGGCGAGGAAGGCAAGGGCGAGGTGGACGTCGACGACTTTTGCCATGTTCTGGCGCGGCTTGAAGGCGGTATATCCTCGACCATGGCCATTTCCCGGTTCGCTTACGGTCGCGGCAATTATCAGCGCATTGAGGTATATGGAACGAAAGGCGCGCTGGTTTACAGCCTTGAGGAAGAGGACACGCTGCTCGTGAAAATGGCGGAGCAAGGCGACGAGCAGTTCCGCGAGCTCCCGATTCCGGATACGTTCAAGGTCAACCAAATGCAGGCTTTCTTCGATCTGCTGAACGGCAAGGAGGACGGACTCGACGCCACGATCGAGGATGGTTACATCAACCAGCTGACGCTGGATTCGATCATCGAGTCGTTTACGGAGGAACGCTGGATTGCCGTACAAAAGGAGGCCTCGCATGTTGCACGCGTTGTCTGAGATCAAGGTTACCGTATGGAACGAGTACAGGCACGAGAAGCAAAATGAGCACGTGGCGGGCATTTATCCCGAGGGCATCCACAATGCGATCGCGCAGCATCTGGCTAAGCAGGACGGCCTGCAGGTGAGAACCGCAACCCTCGACGAGCCCGATCATGGGCTGACGGACGAGGTGCTGCGGGATACGGACGTGCTCACCTGGTGGGGGCATCTGGCGCATGGAGAAGTCAGGGACGACATTGTCGAGAAGGTGCGGCGGCGGGTGCTGGAGGGAATGGGGCTCATCGTGCTTCACTCCGGCCACGGGTCGAAAATATTCGAGCGCCTGCTGGGTACGCAGACCGGGGCGCTGAAGTGGCGGGACGACGGCGAGAAGGAAAGGCTGTGGGTCATCGAGCACGGCCACCCGATCGCCGACGGCTTGGGCGAGTACATCGAGATTCCGAAGGAAGAAATGTACGGTGAGCGGTTTGAAATTCCGGCGCCGGACGAACTTGTGTTCATCTCCTGGTTCGAGGGCGGAGAAGTGTTCCGCAGCGGCTGCACCTATCGCAGGGGCAAGGGGAAGCTGTTCTATTTTCGACCGGGCCATGAGACCTTCCCGATCTACCATCAGCCGGAAATTCTCCAGGTGATCGCAAACGCGGTACGGTGGGCGGCTCCCGTTCAGGGCGCGCAGGCATGCTACGGCCGGGTCGCTCCGATTGAAAGCGTACGTCCGTAGCGCTGCATATAACACGTTTAATGAGGGGGAGCACGGGATGGCGCAAGGCGCTTTTTGGCAGGAAGGCGTTGTGTATCAAATTTATCCGCGAAGCTTTATGGACAGCAACGGGGACGGCGTCGGCGACCTGCAGGGGATCATAAGCAAGCTGGATTATTTGAAGGAGCTGGGTGTCGATATCGTTTGGCTCAGCCCTGTGTATAAATCGCCCAACGACGATAACGGCTATGACATCAGCGATTACGAAGCGATCATGGATGAGTTCGGGACGATGGAAGACTGGGAAAAGCTGCTGCACGGCCTGCACGACCGCGGCATCAAGCTGATCATGGATCTGGTGGTCAACCATTCCTCGGACGAGCATGCGTGGTTTCAGAAAGCGAGGAAGTCGAAGCATAATCCTTACCGCGACTACTATATCTGGAGGCCCGGCAAGCCGGACGGCTCGGAGCCGAACAACTGGCTGTCGTTCTTCGGGGGCTCCGCTTGGCAGTACGACGAAGCGACGGACGAATTTTATCTGCACTTGTTTACGAAGAAGCAGCCTGACCTGAACTGGGAGAATCCGAAGCTGAGGCAAGAAGTGTACGAGATGATGAAGTTCTGGCTCGACAAGGGGATCGACGGCTTCCGGATGGATGTCATCAACTGCATCTCGAAGGTCGACGACCTGCCGAGCGCGGGTGAAGAGCGCTACGCCTGGGGCGGCGATTTCTTCCTGTGCGGACCGCGCCTTTCGCAGTACCTGCGGGAGATGAACGAGCAGGTGCTGTCGAAGTACAATGCGATGTCCGTCGGTGAAATGCCGGGCGTGACGCCGGAGCAGGCGGCCGTGTTCACGAATCCCGACAACAGGCAGGTGAACATGGTATTCCAGTTCGAGACGATGGACATCGATTCGGGCGAAGGCGGCAAATGGAATTTCAAGCCTTGGCGGCTGTCCGACCTGAAGGCCGTCACGAGCAAATGGCAGTATGCGCTCGACGGCAAAGGCTGGAACAGCCTGTACCTGAACAACCATGACCAGCCGCGCATGGTGTCCCGCTTCGGCAACGACACGGTGTATCGCAAGGAATCCGCCAAGCTGCTCGCAACCTTCCTGCACACGCTGCAGGGCACGCCTTATATTTACCAGGGCGAAGAAATCGGCATGACGAATGTGCAGTTCGGCAGCATTGACGATTACAAAGACGTCGAAACGCTTAACTTCTACCGCGAGGCGGTTCATGAGCGCGGCGTTTCGCCGGAGCGGGCGATGGCTTCCATCTACGCGAAGGGACGGGACAATGCGCGCACGCCGATCCAGTGGGACGACAGCGAGAACGGCGGCTTTACGGCCGGCGAGCCGTGGATCGCCGTCAATCCGAACTACCGCGAGATTAATGTCGAGGAATCGCTGCGGGATCCGGATTCGATTTTCCATTATTATAAGACATTGATTGCGCTGCGCAAGCGGCATCCGATCATGATTTACGGCAGCTACGATATTGTCGCCGAAGAGCATGAGCAAATCTATGCGTATACGCGCAGCCTGGGCGAACAAAAGTGGCTTGTCGTGCTGAATTTCTCCGGCAAAGAGGCGCAGTTCGTGCTACCGGAGGCGTTGAAATCGTTCAGCGGCGGCGGTAACGAATTGATTATCGCGAATTACGGCGATGTGCCCGCGGCATCGGTCGAGGAACTCCGCCTGCGGCCTTATGAGGCGAGAGTATACAAGCTGGTGTAATGCGTAACCATGAAAAAGGGAGGCCCCGGCCTTCCTTTTCGTCATGTCGGACACCTCGATTATGAATGCTTTATTGTCGCACTCTCGGTTCTTTGTGTCCAAGGTAAAGTCCAGCATCAGTATCGCCATCCGTCACTCCCACCAGCACCAGCACCCCCACACCCCCCGCAAATAACTACTAGCACCTATACAACGCCCAACATCCTTACTCGCATGTTCTCGTTCTCCAGCTTTAAAACTTCTTGCTGCCGTGAAATAGCGAAGAAAGGTTACTAATAGTGAAGCTGTATCGCTATCAGTCGGTATCAAAGCTGTACAGATAAGCGATAGCGAATGATTTTCTCTATTAAGGAACTGAACTACTCTAATAGAGAAACATGTTCCCTATTGCCCTTCACGGCGAAGAAGTGTCCATACAATAGAGAAATGAGTTCTCTATTGGCGCATTTTTTTCACTAAACCCGGACAGGAAGGCGAAAATACCACGGCTGAGAAGAAAGTAACTCCGGAGATACCGCAGGCTTCGGATCCGCGCCCAAATGGAGGCCGTTATCAGAGTCAAGGTGTCGGATATTTTCCGATTTACCGCAATATAAGCCACCTTTGCCCCGCCCAAATAATAACAGTTTGCAAACCCGTAAAAATCGACACCCCAATCGCAATGTAAACGGTTTCGGTCATTTTGCAAGCGCTGCATAATAAGGAGGCAAGGCAAAATATCCTCTCGGAATTAGTACGAGGTTTTTGAGGAGATGACAGCCTATTTGATGAAAATGGGATGGGAAATAAGGATTTGAAAACCAATTTTCAAAAAAGGACAGACTGCCCCAATTTCTAAACAGGAATTTTTAAAAATTCAGGCGATTGCAGGGTAGATTGTGGACTTCAATTTGTCCCATTCATCCTTCTGGCTCACGTACCAAGCATCAATGTGCTGACAGATCATAATTCCGAAGATGCGCATGTTCCACATCATCGTCGACCGATGCCGACCGGATTCAAGCTTGTAGTCGATTTTCTCCCGTTTGTTGGATCGCTCAATAGATGAGCGGCGCTTATAAATGAGCTTCCACTTATCCGAGCCGCGAACCGTCTTAGGAAACAAGCGAAGATTGTCGCTGCTATGCGTGTGGTACGTTCGGCCGTACTTGGTGCTTGAGCAGCCGCAGGACGGTGAGCATCGCCACTTACGGCGGTTCTGTGATTTGTCAAATCCGTTAGGCTTCATCTCTTTGCCTTTGGGACAAATAGGAATGCCAGTTGGGGAAATCCGGATGTCACTATCCGTTGCCGTATTCTTCTTGCTCCGGTTGTTTAGATCGATGAAGGGCTCGATGTTCTGATGATCCAGCAGCCTATAAATCGCTTCGGCGTCATGAGCAGCATCCAGGAGTATCTTGTCTACCGCGCCCAAGGTGAAACGTTGCTTGAATTCGACCGCACCCACGACCAGGCTAACAGCATCATGCCGCGAGGCGGGATGCAGCCTTGGATACAAGGGCAAATCGTGTTTGCTGTTTGCCGCAGAGATCATGTACAGGTGGTATCCGTTGAAATACTTTTCTCTGGCACTGTCCCATCCCGAGTTGCAGTCGGGCTGGGAGTAAATGCGAAAGTGGTTGCAATCAGCTATACCGCGGGCGCGACAATCGCAAGAAGGTTTGCTCCGGGGATAAACGGAAGTGACGACGGGCATGCCATCACCGGCAACCGTTAGTGCCGACATATCCCCGAGCAGACCCAAATCTGCTGACACGGACAGAATTTGGGATTGAAAGAAGTTGAAAAGCCTGTCAGAAGGCAAAGCAGATTTCCTGTCTGCGTGGCGCATCATCCATTCCACAAGACGTTTGACTCTTCCTGGCGTGGTGGTCGGGGCTTTCTCGCCTTTCTTCTTGCCTTTCTTGGGTTTGCCTTTGCGTTTACGTTGCGACTTGGGCTTGAGGTTCTTATCGACGACAGGCCATAAGCGGGAGAAAAAGTCGTAGAACGTTCCGACACCGGGAAGATCGTCCGGTGTAAAGCCGCTAAGAATGGCATAGATAGGGGTACGCTTCATTTCGTTGATCCACTCGGTAATACCCATCTCAGGATTGGTCATGAGGCAGATCAAGTAAGAACGCAGCATGGAAGCAGGGTCCCGAGTTTCTGGCCCTTGGTCCGAGTAGGATTCGTAAAGCAGGGTTGTGATGGCGGACAAATCCGCCATCCAGAATTTGACCGCAAGCGGCCAGTCTTTGTTGATGAGGACGATTCCGGGGCCGTAATCGTTGCGCAGTTGCTGAAGAACAGATTTCTGGTAATCCGAGTGCGGTATGAATGTGGGTTTCAAGTGTAACACGCTCCAATCGCAGGTAGTAAGGGGGTATATCCCTTCTCACGCGATTTTGGAGTGAATTCAAAAAAGTCAAGTCCATTTGTTGGTACTTCGGCGAAATTTCAAAATATTTATTTCCAATTCACAAAGCACCAAAAATAGAAATCCCCCCTACGAAAGTAGGAGGAAAGCATTTTGGATGGTTCGAGGAAACCCTTGTCCCATCTGCCTCGGCGAATGCCGAGAGGCTATCAAATATAAAGGAGGTCTTTCTCAAGATGAAATGGTACAAAAAATTGTCCTACGGCGTTCTGGCAACGGTATTTGCAATCTCGCTGACGGCTTGCGCTAGCGGCGGAAACGATAGCGGCAACGGAGGGAACGGCGGCAACGGCGGCGGCAATACGGCTGCGGGCGGCGGCAATGCTCCGGCCGGCGACACCAAAAAGGTAACGATCGAATATTGGCATACCTACAGCGACCAAGAAGAGAAGGTGTTGACCGAAGAGATCAAGCCGCTCTTTGAAAAGGAAAATCCGGGCATTGAGCTGAAGCTGACGCGCATGCCGTACGAAGGCCTGAAGGAGCAGGTCATCGCGGGCGTCGCCGGCGACGCGGCACCGGATCTGATGCGGATGGACATCATCTGGGTTCCCGAATTCGCGAAGATGGGCGCGCTTGCCGATGTGAGCAAATTGGACGGCTTTGAGGAATTGAAAGGAAGCGTTTTCGAAGCTCCTTTGGCCACGAACGCCTACGAAGGCGGCTACTACGGCGTGCCGCTCAACACCAACACCAAAATCGCCATCTATAACAAAGCGGTCCTCGATGAAATCGGCGTAACGAAAGCGCCCGAGACGATGGATGAGCTCGTTGCCGCGGCCAAGCTGGCTGTGGAAAAAGGGAAGCCGGGCGGCATCGGCATCGGCGGAGCCAACGTATGGGCAGCCTCGCCTTACTTCTGGAGCCTCGGCGGTCAATTGACGAACGAGGACTACACCAAGGCTGAAGGCTACCTGAACAGCCCGGCGAGCGTGAAGGCGCTGGAGACGATCGTGCAATGGAACAAGGACGGCCTGGTCACGCCTACCATTCTCGGCGGAGAGCCGGGTTCGTGGGACGGCATGAAAAACAACGACTACCTGATGATCGACGACGGCCCTTGGTTCTACAGCATTCTGATGAACGAAGCGGACTCCACGTTCAAGCCGATGGAGCAAACCGTTCGCGGCTTGATCCCGGCGGGAGAAGGCGGCAGCCGTTCGGTTGTCGGCGGCGAGAACCTGGTGACGTTCGCAAACTCCAAAAACAAGGAAGCGGCATGGACCTTCATGAAATGGATGCTCGGCGAAGAGCCGCAAAAAATCATGAGCAAGGTCGGCATGATTCCGACAAACAAAAATGCGGCGAATGACCCGGCGTTCCTCGATACGCCATACATTGCCGAGTATGTAAAGCAGCTGGAAACGGCGCTGCCGCGCACGCCGATCCCGCAATACGGCGAAATGGAAACGATCGTGAACCTGGCGTTCGAGAAAGCGGTCCGCGGAGAGCTGGCGCCGAAAGCGGCACTGGACGAAGCGGCGAAAAACATCGAAGCGATTCTGAATCCATAATCGGCATCGGAGCAATTGCATGAAGGAGCCTTCGCCCGGCGGATTCCGCCGGGCGAACCACCGCTCCCCCAAGAGAGCGGGAAAGGCGCATTAAGATTTCCAAGGGCCGGAAACAATGGATGAACGTTCTGGCGTTCATTCTGTTAGGCGTCGCGGGTACGGCGGTATTCGTCATCTACCCGATGATCCGAAACATTATCATCAGCTTCCAGGATTACAGCATCATGCCGAATGCCGAGAATCCGTTCGTCGGTTTCGACAATTACAAATCGGCGTTTACCGATCCGAACGCCAAGGTCTGGATGGCGATCCGCAATACGGTGTTGAACGTCGGGGTGACCGTGCCGATCAACTGGTTTTTGGCCATCGTGTTCGCCGTATTGATCAATTTGCAATTCATCAAGTACAAAATCGCGTTCCGGACGATTTATTATCTCCCGATCATCACGTCGTGGATCGTCGTCGCTTTTCTGTTCAAGTTTCTCTTTGCCAGCGGCGAATACGGCCTGATCAATTATATTTTTTATAAGCAGCTCGGCATTTTCAACGAACCGGTTAATTTCCTGGCGAACTATTGGACGGCTATGGTCGTCATCTGGCTATTTCACATCTGGAAGACGGTCGGCTGGGGTGTCGTCATTTATTTGGCCGCTTTGCAGGGCATTCCCAAAGATTTCTACGAAGCCGCGGCAATCGACGGGGCAACCGGCGTGAAGCAGTTTTGGCACATTACCGTTCCGATGCTGGGTCCGGTGACCGCATTCGTGATCATCAACCTGGTGAACGGCGCCTTCAACTTCTTCCCGCAGGTTTATTTCATCACCAAGGGCGGACCGATGGATCAAACCCAAACGCTGCCGAGCTTGATGTATATTCAGGCGTTCAAAAACTTCAACTTCGGATATGCTTCCGCGGTTGCCGTCATGATGGGGATCGCAGTGTTTCTCCTGACCTATTCCCAGATGAAAAAATTCGGCAACCAGCGGTTTATGTAGGAGGGGCGACAATGAAAACGAAATGGTTAACGCAGCTCCTCGTATACACCGTTATCATTCTGGGAGCATTGGCTTTTCTGTTCCCCTTCGCTTATATGATCATGACGACCTTCATCAAAAGCGCCTACTCGCTGCCGAGGCCGGCGCAAATCTTTGCGGTTACTCCGAATCTGGATAACTATGTGCTCGTATGGGGCAAAAACAATTTCGCGGGATACTTCCTCAACAGTACGCTCGTGACTACGGTTTCGGTGATCGGCAGCATGTTCCTGGGCTGCCTGACGGCTTACGGGTTTGCAAGGTTCCAGTTTCCGGGTAAGGAGATTCTGTTCCGCACTTTCCTGCTGACGATGATGATCCCGGGCGTCATCAACATCATCCCGCAGTTCCTGATCATCAAATCGTTCGGCCTGATCAATACGTATTGGGGCCTGTGGCTGATCTATATCGGCGGCGGGGTCGTGGGCAGCACGTTCTTCCTGAGGGGCTTCTTCGAGAGCATTCCGAAGGAATACGAGGAGTCGGTGCTGATCGACGGCGGCGGCAACTGGCGCATTTTCTGGAACATTTACCTTCCCCAGTCGCTGCCGGCAATCGGCACGCTGTCCGTGCTCGCTTTTCAGGGCACATGGGAAGAGTATTTTACGGCGCTGGTCATTATCAAGGACGAAGCGATGCGCACCTTGCCGATCGCGCTCCTGATGTTCAACGACAAATATGCCACCAACTATGCCTGGGTATTTGCGGCTTCGGTTATTGCGCTCGTTCCGACCGTGCTCTTGTATATCATCTTCCAGAAACGGTTCGTCCAGAGCGGATTTAACGAAGGCGGCGTCAAAGGATAAGCAACTCAAAACCTCAGCGGATACGCACAGGAGAATAACGATGACATCGAATCGCATGACAAAGGGCAAGACTGCCGTGCTGCTGCTGCTGCTCGGCCTCATGGTTTTTGCAGCGGGCTGCAGCGAGAAGAAAGCCGTCAAACCGGAGGACGTAGTCAGCCAGGGCATCCTCCAAGGGCTGTCCACCGATAAGGCGGCTTACCGTCCCGGCGAACCGGTCAGCTTCAAGCTCGAGCTGAAGCAAGCCGCAAGCGGCGCCAAGGCGCTTGTACGGTATCGTTATCTGAATGAAGTGATCGCCGAGGAAGAAGTTGCGATCGAAGGACAGCAGGCCGCCTGGGAGTGGAGTCCGCCGAAGGATGACGGCAAAGGTTATATGGCGGAGGTCTATCTGAGCGACAAAGGCGAAGTGAAGGACCATCTCAACATTGCCGTGGATGTCTCCTCTGATTGGAGCAAGTTTCCGCGTTACGGCTACCTGGCCGATTTCGGCCCGATGAGCGGGGAAGAGAGGACGGCGGTCATCGAGCGGTTGAACCGGTTCCACATTAACGGCATTCAGTTCTACGACTGGCAGTACAAGCACCAGCAGCCGATCAAGATGGAGGGCGGCAAGCCGGCCGCCGAGTGGGTCGATATCGCCAACCGGCCGGTCGCCTTTGACACCGTCAAGGGTTATATCGATTTGGCCCAGGCCAGAAATATGAAGGCCATGAATTACAACCTCTTGTTCGGCGCTTATGAGGATGCGGAGCAGGACGGCGTCAAGAAAGAGTGGGGCTTGTATAAAGACCCGACGCAAACGAATCAGGACAAGCATCCGCTTCCGGACAGCTGGGCGAGCGACATTATGCTGTACGACCCGAGCAATCCGGAGTGGCAGCAGTTTCTGGTCGACCGGGAGATCGAGGCGTTCAAGTATCTGCCTTTTGACGGCTGGCATGTCGACCAGCTGGGCGACCGCGGGCCGCTGTGGGACGGAACCGGCAAGAGCGTCAAGCTGCCGCAAGGGTATGTGTCCTTCCTTAAAGCGGCCAAGGAAAGGCTGGATGTCGACTACGTCATGAACGCCGTTGCCCAGTACGGGCAGGCGTTCCTGGCGACACAGGCGCCGCTCGAGTTTCTGTACACGGAAGTATGGTCGGGCACTCCGCAATACAAGAATTTGAAGGAAATCATCGACCAGAACTACAAGTTCAGTAAAAATCAAATGAACACCGTACTGGCCGCCTACATGAACTACGATTTGGCCGATTCCCCGGGCGAGTTCAATACGCCGGGCGTCCTTTTAACGAACTCGGTCATCTTCGCTTCGGGCGGCTCGCATCTGGAGCTCGGGGAAAACATGCTGGCCAAGGAGTATTTTCCGAACAAAAATTTGACCGTCCCGGCGGAGCTGGAGGAAAATCTCGTTCGCTATTACGATTTTCTTGTCGCCTACCAGAATGTGCTGCGCGACGGGCTGGAGGAGTCGGAGCTGGAAGTACGCGCTTCCGGCGATGTGGAGATTTCCGCCGAAGCGGAGCAAGGGAAAGTATGGTCGTTCGCGAAGCGGAAGGACGGCCGGGACATCGTGCAATTCATCAACTTTACGGATGCAACGACGATGGAATGGAATGACGGCGCGGGCACGCAGGCAGAGCCGGCGGAACGCCGCGATGTAGCGGTTTCCGTCAAGACGGACAAGAAAGTCAGCGGCATTTGGGTAGCGTCTCCGGACTACTACAACGGTTCGCCGGTGGAGCTGGCCTTCGAGCAGAAGGACGGCCAAGTCTTTTTCAAGCTCCCGAATTTGAAGTATTGGGACATGGCCGTGATCGACTACAAATAGGCGGCGGCATAGAGCGCCATGTCGTACCAAAGCGATGCGAAGACCGTTTCGGTCGCTTTGGTTTACATCCGTAATGTAAGCGTTTGCTGGGAAACCGGGATCGGGAGACCCGTCACCTGCCATCATGTGGCGCAGCCGGGCGGGCTGCGTCGCTTTTCTTGCTTTTACCAGCAATGGCGATTAGGTATCGTGCAGCTTTTCAGGTAAAATCAGAGGTAATACGAGTCGATAAGGTGGACAGAACATGCTGCGCATCGATAAGCTTTCGAACCGGTTCGCCTCCAAAATGATATTGGCATTCGCGTTGATTATTCTCATACCGACTACGTTATCGGGCTTTGCTTTCTACCTGGAGTCTTCCTCGCTGGTGAAGAAGAATGTGAGGGCTTCGACGGTCCAGCTCACCAGGCAGACGGCGGATGCCTTGTCCTCGATGTTCAACGCGGGCAGCGACGCGTCCGATTTGATATACGGCGATTTGCAGGTTCAACGGGCGGCGATGAACTACAGCACCAGCCCGTTAGGCGCGCAAATGCAAATGAACCAGTCCATGAACACTTTATTGAACAATATGGTCTATTCGAGCTCCTTCGTAAGGGTCGTTTATGTCGTTAAGGAAAACGGAACCGGTTGGGGGAGCGGAACCTTCTCGCCGCAGAAGCTGAAGAGGACGGAGCTTTCCCGGCTGGACTGGGTCGCGGAATCCAGAAGCAAGGACGGGGCGCTCGTCTGGCAGCCCTTGCACAAAGATCCTTTCAGCGGCGCGGGCGACAATACCGATTTGGTGCTGCCGATCAGCCGAACACTCAAGGATTTCCGGACGCTGCGGCAGATCGGACTGCTGGTCGTGAATTTGGACGGCAAAGCGATCATTAACACGATTAATCGGGTCAAGCTGGGAGAGACCGGCAGCTATACGGTGGTGAATCCGGACGGAATCGTCATGATCGATGCCGACCTGTCCCGGATCGGCAAACCGATCGGCAATCCGCAATTATTCGAGCTGGTGGTGAACAACGATCAGGTTGAATTCGAATATACGGCTCGCGACGTTCCCTATTACGGCGTCAAGCAGCTGCTGAATAACGGCTGGATGCTCGTCGGTACCGTTCCGACATCCGAGATTACGGGAGCGTTGGACACGCTTCACAGACGTATCCTGCTCACCTCCGCCGGCTTTGCGCTGCTCGCGGTATTGGTCGGCCTGTTGATCGCCAAAAAGGTGACGAATCCGATCAGACAGCTGACGCTGGGCATGAAGCGGGTGCAGCAAGGGGATTTGAAGGTCAGGACGGAAGTGAAATCGACCGATGAAATCGGCTTGATGAGCAAGCATTTCAATAAAATGCTGGATGAAATCGAGCAACTGATGATCAGGGTTGAAGAGGAGCAGCGGCAGAAGACGACAGCGGAAATCCGGGCCGTCACTTACCGGATCCATCCCCATTTTCTGTACAACACCTTAAGCACGCTGAGATGGCTGATCCGGTCGGGAGACAATGAGCGCGCGGATCAAGGGCTGGCGGCACTGATCAGGCTGCTGCAGGCCAACATGGGGAAGAACGGCCCGTTGATCGCGTTGGAAGAGGAGCTCGATATCATCCGGAAATATATCGTGATTCTGGAAATGCGCTACGAGCAGTCCTACGAGCTGTCGATTGCAATGGATCCCGGCGCCGGGAAGGTCAAGGTTCCAAGAATGCTGCTGCAGCCGTTGGTTGAAAACGCCGTTTTCCACGGCTTCGTGCCTTTGAACCGCGGCGGCAAAATTTCGATCGGCATCCGGCTCGAGCAGGATGAGTTGCGGATTTTGCTGGAGGATAACGGAGCGGGAATGTCCGAAGAACAGCTGGGGAAGCTTACATCGAACAGCGATTTCAGCGAGGCGGGAATCGGTCTGAAGCATGTCTATGATTCGCTCAGGCTCTATTGCGGTCAGGGGCCGGGTATTGCGATAAACAGCGAGCCTGGGCGCGGGACGCGAATGCTGATCACGGTACGCCTGCGGAAGGAGGAGACATCATGACGGACCGCGTACTGATCGTGGATGACGAGCCGATTATCCGCAAGGGACTGAAAGGTTTTATTGAATGGGAGAAGGAAGGGCTTGCGTTGGAAGCGGATTGCGCCAATGGCATGGAGGCGCTTGAAATCCTGCAGTCCCGGCCAATCGATATTCTGATTACGGATATTAAGATGCCTGTGATGGACGGCCTTCAGCTGACGCGGAAAGCGCTGGAAATCAACCCGAACATGAAAGTCGTGCTGATCAGCAGCTACGGGGAATTCGATTATGTGCGCGAGGGCATGAAATACGGCGCAGTCGACTACCTGCTGAAGCCGACATTGGAAGTGGACGAATTCGTTTCCGTCCTCAAGCGCTGCCAGGACATGCTGCAGAGAAATCGCAAGCGTGCCGCGGAAAAGGAGAGCTACAACCGGCATGCGGTCATGCGCGAGCGAAAAAAGCTGGAGCACGATATCATCCGGCTGCTCGCGTCCAATCAAACCGAGTTCAGCTTTCAGGATATTCTCGGAAAGCAGGATTGTTCCTATGTGTGCGCGTTTGTCATGCCGGACGGCCTTGACGAATCGCAAGAGCTTTACGGCAAGCTTCATGTCAGCGTGATCTATGAAGATATACAGGCGAGCTTTTATGAAGCGTTCGGTAAAGGCAGTGCGCCCATGTTTGCAGGCGAAGGCTTGTTTCTCGTTTATCCCGACAGCGAAGGAACGGAAGAAACCGCGGCGGCATTCAAGCGTCTTATCGAAACGGAATTGAACATGTCCGTCACAATCGGTTACACGGTGGAGCCGGAAACCGAAGTCGTTGAGCACAGCTTGAGAAGAAGCCGTGAAGCGGGCTGGCGCCGATTCTATGAAGGAACGGGAAGGATTTATAAGTGGCGGAATCCGGGAAGCGGGGAGGATGCGGCTGGCGGACCGGCAGAGATGAACATGCATGCCGTTCTTGAGACAATCCGGACCTCCAGACACCATGCAGCCGTGATGGAAAGCATGATTTCCCGCTGGAGAAGCGGCGGGCTTTCTCCGGAGCAGGTCAGGAAGGAGGCATATGAACTGCTGTCGGCATTCGCCTATTCGGACGGCGATTCGAAATCCTCCGTTGTCGACTGCCGGGATGCGATATGGCGCTGCGAGACGATGGATCGGCTTGAAGCGTCCGTCAGAGGTTGGATCGAGGAGCTTGAGCATCCGGGCATGCTTCGTTTGACCGACAAGGGCGGGCATAGCGGACAATTGGTGACGAAAGCGATCGAATATATCATGCTTCATTACCGGGAGGAATTGACCCTGCAGGATGTGGCCGATTCCATTCACGTGAGCAAAAGCTACTTCTCCAACTTGTTCAAAAAACAAACGGGGCAAAATTTCATCGATTATCTGATTGATTTGCGCCTGCATGAAGCGAAGCGGCTGCTCGCGCACGACGATTGCAAAATTTATGAGGTTGCTGAAAAGTCCGGCTTTAACGACGTGAAATATTTCAGCAAGCTTTTTAAGAAGATCACCGGCATGACGCCTATGGAGTACCGGGAGAAACACCAGCAACAATAGCGGCGGGGGTATCGAATGCGAACGGCCATATTTGTACTAAGCTTGATGTTGATAATGACGGCGTGCGGACAGCAATCGATCATAACGGATGGCAGCCGGGTCGAGAAATTGCGCGGCCGGGAAACCCGCACGATCGAGTTTTGGCATACGTACAGCGATGAAGAGACCAGGCTTCTGGAGGATGTGCTGATCCCGCAATTCCAGCGGGATAACCCGGATATTAAGGTAAAGCCCGTAAGACAAGGCAATAACATCGAATTGAAATACGCCTTGATCTCCAAAGCTTCCGCCGATCGGGCACCGGATGTGGTGCGGATGGATATCGCCTGGGTGCCGGAATTCGCCCAAAGCGGGCTGCTCATTCCGCTCAGCGGCTTCGGCGATTTCGGCCGGGTTATGGAAGCCTTGCAGTACAATGCCGGCTCGGCAGGCTACCATGAAGGAGCGTACTACTCGCTGCCGGTTAACATGAATACCAAGGTCGCCATTTATAATCGCGCGCTCCTTAAGAAGGCCGGTTTAACCGCTCCTCCCCCGACCTTTCAGGAGGCTATCGAGCTGGCCCGGAAGGAACGCTTCCTGATCGGGCTGAGCGGCTTGGACGGCTGGAGGAGTCTGCCCTATATTTATGCGCTTGGGGGGCGAATGACCAATGAAGCTTACACCCAAGCTACAGGCTATTTGAACGGGGAAGCGACGGTTGCGGCGGTTGAGCAGCTGTATGCCTTATACGAAGAGCAGCTGATTGATCGCGGATTGATCAATGGCGGCGGGGACAATTGGGGAGGCGTGAAAACCGGCAACATTCTGGTCACGGACGAAGGGCCTTGGTTTTACAGCGTATTTCAGGGGAACGCGTTAAAGCAAGCCATTGACGCCACGATTGCCGTCCCGTTTCCCGATCAATTCGGGCCCGCTTCCATTATGGGCGGGGAAGACCTGGTCATCCCGAAAGGCTCGGACAATACGCAGGAAGCGTGGACGTTTATGAAGTGGATGACGGGCAAGGAGGCGCAAACCGTGATGTCGCAGACCGGGCTCATCCCGACGAACCTGGAAGCGAAAGCGATCAAGGCGCAGGCGGAATCGTTCATCCCTCCGTTCGCGGAGGCGCTCAATCAAACCTTCCTGCGCCCGCCGGTGAAGAACTGGAGCCGGATCGACGAGGTCTACACCGGTTACATGAAGCAAATATTCCAGGGCGAGCTGACGCCCCGGCAAGGGCTGACGCAAGCGGCGGCCGAAATCGACAGGCTGCTTGCCACATGAACGAATAATTGTTCCAGGATTTCAAATCCTAAGCATTAAAGGAGGCTGTGTATGGATGAACTTTTGTATCTGATAGCGATCGTTGCCGGCATTGGTGGGACCTTCGCGTTATGGAGATATTCGAGATCGAAAAAAAGGATGTTGTCCCGTATGATACAAAAACAAGTGCAAGAGAAGAACAGGAAATAAGCCGCATTGCACGGGCGCTTCTTGTATAAAGAAGCGCTGTTACATTTCTGCGAAGTAATTTCACAGCAACGATTTTTCGATTTCCTGGCGGTTGGGAACAAATCCGATAAAAACTTTTCCGCTTACGACTAAAGTGGCAACGATTTTTTTGCCTGTAAGTTGATATAATTCTTCCGCTTTCTTGGGGTGTTCGGCAATATCGTGTTCTGTATACGGAATATTTTGTTGCGAGAGAAATTGTTTTGCCGCCTTGCAGTCAGGACAAGTGGGCGTGGTATAAATCTGTACCGGAACGTTTGGCATTTTAATTCTCCTCCTGGCATCACGTCATTCAAGTCATTTTCTGTAATGTGCGAGGAAATTATTCGCGTACGATCTTAAACGTCCAGAAAGACACAATCGAAGTTCGCATAGAAATTTTCGCCAACATGGATGTTATAGCCGTAATCACACCGGAAGGTGGGTTCGACATACAGGTTTCTGCCCGTCGACCCAAACAGTGTATAATGCTACATATAATCTAGACAGTAAAAAAGGAGTTTCTTAGTTGTATGAC